>JBEGTE010000017.1:0-10397 GCA_041179605.1 Actinomycetota bacterium
GACCCCAAGATTCTCGTCGCGGACGAGCCCACCTCGGCGCTCGATGTGTCTGTGCAGGCCCGTGTTCTCGCGCTTCTGACCGAAATCCAGAAGAAGCAAAAGTTCGCGATTTTGTTCATTTCGCACGACCTCGCCGTCGTCGATCTGCTCAGTGACCGCATTGCGGTCATGAATCACGGTAAAATCGTCGAGCAGGGTTCGACAGATCAGATTCTGCGCAACCCGCAGCACCCGTATACGCAGAGACTCATCGCCGCTGTCCCTGTTCCCGATCCCGTGGAACAACGGAAGCGTCGACTTTCGCGCACAAACTAAGGATTCACGTATGGCTATCGCCACCCGCTCAGATTTGCGAAACGTGGCGATTGTCGCTCACGTTGACCACGGCAAGACGACCCTCGTCGACGCCATGCTCCGACAGACGAACTCGTTCGGCGACCACGCCCACGTCGAGGACCGTGTCATGGACTCGAACGACCTCGAACGCGAAAAGGGCATCACGATCCTCGCGAAGAACACCGCTGTGTCGTACTCGGGCAAGCACTCGGGCGGAACCCCGGTCACGATCAACGTCATCGACACCCCCGGTCACGCCGACTTCGGTGGTGAGGTCGAGCGCGGTCTATCGATGGTCGACGGAGTCGTGTTGCTCGTCGACGCGAGTGAGGGCCCTCTTCCTCAGACACGATTCGTGCTGCGTAAGGCGCTCGAAGCGAAGCTTCCCGTCATCCTGCTGGTCAACAAGACTGACCGTCCCGACGCCCGAATCGACGAGGTCGTCCACGAGACGCAGGACCTGCTCCTCGGTCTCGCGTCCGACCTTCACGACGACGTGCCGGACCTCGACCTCGACGGAATCCTCGACCTTCCCGTTGTGTATGCATCGGGTCGTGCCGGCGCCGCGTCCTGGACGAAGCCCGCAGACGGTGAACTTCCCGACAACGACGACCTCGAGCCGTTGTTCGAAGCGATCCTTGACCGCATCCCGGCCCCGACGTACGACACCGACCTGCCGCTACAGGCTCACGTCACCAACCTTGACGCCTCGCCGTTCCTCGGCCGTATCGCGCTTCTGCGTATCTTCCAGGGGGAGATCAAGAAGGGCCAGACCGTTGCGTGGATGAAGCACGACGGAACCGTCGAGAACGTTCGCATCACGGAACTTCTCGTGACGAAGGCGCTCGAGCGCATCCCCGCGGAGACCGCGAAAGCCGGAGACATCGTCGCCGTTGCCGGAATCGAGAACATCACCATTGGTGAAACGATCGCCGACATGAACGACCCTCGTGCACTTCCCGTCATTACGGTAGACGACCCGGCCATCTCGATGACCATCGGAACGAACACGTCGCCGCTCGTCGGCAAGGTCAAGGGACACAAGCTGACGGGTCGCATGGTCAAGGACCGTCTCGACCGTGAGCTCATCGGTAACGTCTCGGTCAAGCTCGTCGACATCGGACGCCCCGACGCCTGGGAAGTTCAGGGTCGTGGCGAACTTGCTCTCGCGATTCTCGTCGAGAACATGCGTCGCGAAGGATTCGAACTCACCGTCGGCAAGCCTCAGGTCGTCACCAAAAAGGTGGACGGCGCGACGCACGAGCCGTTCGAGCACCTCACCGTTGATGCCCCGGAGGAGTACCTCGGCGCAATCACTCAGCTCCTCGCCGCCCGCAAGGGCCGCATGGACGGCATGACGAACCACGGAACCGGTTGGGTCCGCATGGAGTTCATCGTTCCGTCGCGCGGACTCATCGGATTCCGCACCGAGTTCCTCACCATCACGCGTGGAACCGGTATCGCGAACGCCATCGGCCACGGATACGGCCCGTGGGCTGGTCAGATCGTGACCCGCCAGAACGGCTCGATCGTTGCAGACCGTCAGGGTGTTGCGACCCCGTTCGCGATGATGGCCCTCCAAGAGCGAATGACGTTCTTCGTCCAGCCCGGCGACGAAGTGTACGAAGGCATGGTCGTCGGCGAAAACGCCCGCGCGGATGACATGGACGTCAACGTCACCAAGGAAAAGCAACTCAACAACATTCGTTCGTCGACATCGGAGGTCCTCGAGAAGATGACTCCGCCGCGCGAGTTGTCGCTGGAGGAATGTCTTGAGTTCGCGCGTGAAGACGAGTGCGTCGAAGTCACGCCCGAAAAGGTTCGAATCCGCAAGGTCGAGCTCGAGCAGAACGCACGTCAGCGTGCGGCATCGCGCCTCAAGCGCCAGAACGAGTAAGCGCGAAGTTAGGCTAACCGCGTGAGAATCGCACGCTTCATCCACGACCACGACACCCAGTACGGAATCGTCGACGGTGATGTCATCCGCGTCCTCGAAGGCGACCCGTTGCACGACGGAGTCTCCGAGACCGGCGAGTCACTCGCTCTCGCTGACGTCGACTTGATTGCGCCCGTTGCGCCATCCAAGGTCATCTGCGTCGGCATGAACTACGCCGAGCACGCAGCGGAGATGCATCACGACGGCCCAATTACGCCACTCATCTTCCTGAAGCCCCCGACAGCAGTCGTCGGTGACGGAGACACAATCGTCATCCCACCGCTTCCGGGCCGAATTGTTCACGAGGGTGAACTTGTTGTCGTCATCGGTCAACACGCCCACCGGGTCGTCGAAGCTGACTGGAAAGACGTCGTTTTTGGTTACACGATTGCAAACGATGTGTCCGCTCGTGACGTGATGTTCGCTGATGGACAGTGGGCGCGCGCGAAAGGGTACGACACCTTCTGTCCAGTCGGACCGTGGATTGAGACGGAGTTCGACCCGTTCGAACGTCACGAAATCACGACGACCGTCGACGGCGAAATTCGTCGTCACGGATTCACCTCGGACATGACCCACAAAATCCCCGAGATCATCGCGTTCGTGTCCGACGCGTTCACACTGCACCCGGGGGACATCATCTGCACGGGAACGCCGGCCGGACTCGGCGGCTTCACGGACGGCCAGACAGTCACCATTACGATCGACGGGATTGGAACGTTGTCCAACCCTGCGGCGAATCGCGACGACCGTGTCTGAATCCGCTGACGACCGTCGCATTCGACTTCATCTGCGGCGCACCCTAGTTGTCGGGCAAATTCTTGCGGGACTTGGCATCGGCGCAACGCTGACGGTCGGGTCGCTGCTCGCCGAACACATCTCGGGACAGGAGTCGTACGCGGGACTTGCGGCGACGATGTCGACACTGGGCTCTGCCGTCGCGGCTGTTCCCCTGGCCGGAATCGCGATTCGGCGCGGTCGGCGTATCGCGTTGTCGGTCGGCGCCTTTATCGCAATCGGTGGCGCTGGACTCATCATGGCGGCGAGCGCGTTCATGTCACTTCCTCTGCTTCTCGTCGGTTTGATGGGAATCGGAGTCGGTGGTGCGGTCAACCTGCAGGCACGTTTCGCCGCAACAGACCGCGCAACCGCCGAGACGCGCGGCAAAGACCTGTCACTCGTCGTGTGGGCGACGACAATCGGGGCGGTCGTCGGGCCGAACCTCAATGGAATCGGGATCGCCGTCGGTGACACAATGGGACTTCCGCACATGACCGGTCCGTTCTTGCTCACCGCACTTGCCCAGTTGGCGGCAACGACCGTCTACCTGGTCGGACTTCGACCTGAGCCTCTCCAGACGTTGGGTGCGCGCAGGGCAGACAAGTCGACGAGAGTTCGCGTTGTTGTTCCACCTGTCACCGCGATGGGAATTGCCGTCATCGGATTCGGGCATGCCACGATGGTGGCCGTAATGGCGATGACACCTGTTCATCTCGTCCACCACGGTGCGACCGTTGCCGAGAGTAGCTTCGTGATTTCGTTGCACGTCGCTGGAATGTATGCGTTCAGCCCGATCTTCGGTTGGGCTTCGGACCGTTTCGGTCGCATCTCCGTCATGATCGTCGGTCAGGGAATCCTGTTCGTCTCTCTCGTCCTCACCGCAGCCTTCAGTGAGAATCAGTTCCTCGTCACCCTCGGGCTGTTCTTGTTGGGGCTCGGGTGGAGTGCCAACACTGTTGCGGGAGCCACCTTCATCGCCGAGAGCGCTCCGACCGAATTCCGAACCGCGATCCAGGGCCGAAGCGACATGATGATGAGCGCGTCGGGAGCCTTCGCTGGGCTGCTGGCCGGTCCCGGGCTTGCACTCGTGGGATACCCAGGACTGTCCGTCGCCGCCATGTTCTTCGTCGCGGGCGCATTCGTGCTCGTCCAACTGGTCCGTGCCCGCCAGCGGACCAACGCCGAATCGTAGAATTGAGAAACCATGACCATCCCGTTCACCACCGCCGCCGGCGCCGACACCCGTGTCCGTTTCTGCCCGTCGCCGACGGGAACGCCACACGTAGGTCTCATCCGCACCTGCCTGTTCAACTGGGCGTATGCGCGCCACACGGGCGGGACGTTCATCTTCCGCATCGAGGACACGGACGCCGAGCGAGACTCTGAAGAGTCGTATGAACAACTTCTTGACGCGTTGACCTGGCTGGGTCTCGACTGGGACGAAGGTGTTGTCAAGGGTGGGCCGCACGAGCCTTACCGGCAGTCGCAGCGCACCGAGATTTATCAGGGAATCATCGACCGTCTGCTCATCGCCGGTCACCTTTATGAGTCGTACGTCACTCCCGAAGAAATGGAAGCGCGTAACCTCGCAAACGGCCGTGACCCCAAACTGGGCTACGACAACTTCGAACGCGACTTGACCGCGGACGAGAGGGCGGCGTTCAGAGCAGAGGGTCGAAGCCCTGCGCTTCGACTGCGGGTTCCGGACATCGACCTCGGTTTCGACGACCTCGTGCGCGGGCCGATCACCTTCCCCGCCGGATCCACCACCGACTTCGTCCTCGTTCGCCCGAATGGTGCCCCGCTGTACACCTTCGTCAACCCCGTGGACGATGCACTCATGGGAGTCACGCACGTCCTTCGCGGTGAAGACCTGCTGTCGTCGACTCCGCGCCAGATTGCGCTGTACCTCGCGCTCGTTGACATTGGAGTCACTACCTACGTTCCGCGATTCGGGCACCTGCCTTACGTGATGGGCGAGGGAAACAAGAAACTCTCGAAGCGCGACCCCGAGTCGAACCTGTTCCACCACCGCGACCGCGGCTTCATCCGTGAGGGACTTCTCAATTACCTCTCGCTGCTCGGGTGGTCGATCGCGGCGGACCGCGACATCTTCACCCTCGAAGAGATGGCCACGGCGTTCGACGTCACCGATGTCAACCCCAATCCGGCTCGTTTCGACCTCAAAAAGGCCGAAGCCATCAACGGCGACCACATTCGACTGCTGAGCATGGAAGAGTTCGCGCAGCGTGCGCTCCCTCACCTTCAGTCGCACGGTTTGGTGGGGGAGAGCCCGTTGAGCCACGAACTCGCGCGCTTGCACGAAATCGCCCCGCACATCCAGGAGCGTACGCAATTGCTCGGCGAAATCCCCGAGATGGTCGCGTTCCTCTTCACCGAGGACGCCGATCTGACCGTCGCGGACGACGCACGAGCGACTTTGGACGCAGACGCCGGTCGAATCCTTGACGCAGCGTCGGAAGCGTTGACGGCACTGGTTGATTGGTCGACGATCAACATCGAAGAGACACTGCGAGCGACGCTCATCGAAGGGCTCGAACTGAAGCCGCGCAGCGCGTTCGGCGCGGTCCGCACCGCAATCTCGGGCCGCCGGATCAGCCCGCCACTGTTCGAGTCGATGGAGATCCTCGGCCGCGAATCAAGCTTGGTTCGTATCGCAGCCCTTCGCGCAACCGTCTAGAACGCGGAAAACGCCCTCAATTTCGCGCGCCCGCCCGCTTTTGGTAGGCTAGCGAACAGCGCGTTATGCGCCCCTTGGGGTGTGGTGTAATTGGCAACACGGAGGTTTCTGGTACCTTTGTTCTTGGTTCGAGTCCAGGCACCCCAGCAGTGAAATCCTCGCTCTAGCCCTCTTTTCTCGCTACTGTTGCGGAATGACAACGCTGTCCCGCTCGCACATTGCGGTCGCCATCAACCCGTCGGCGTCTCAAGGAAAGGGGCGGCATGTCGGCACACATCTCGTCGAAGCGTTGCGAGCGACCGGCCGACGCGTCGACGTCTATCAGGCCGACAACTACGAACATCTCGAGGCCGACGCACGGGCCGCGGTTGAAAAAGGTGTCGACGCACTGATCGTTGTCGGCGGCGATGGGACCGCGCAACTCGGAACCAACGTCTGCGTCGGAACGGACACCCCGCTAGGGATCATGCCGAGTGGAACCGGAAACGACACCGCACAAGGAATCCTCGAACTGCCGCTTGGCGACATGGACGCTGCCATCAACCGGATCATCGGGTCTCTCGACAAGCCGACGTGGAAAATCGATGCGGGAATCATGCGCTGGGCGGGAGGCGAGCGGTGGTTCTGCAGCACGATGTCAGCAGGTTTCGACGCCCTCGTCAACGAACGGGTCAACCATCTGTCATTCCCGAAGGGTCCGTCGCGGTACACCGTCGGAATGATTCTCGAACTCCTCAAACTGAAGCCAATCCACTACACCGTCACCATCGATGGTGAAACCACGAGCGAGCAGGCCATCCTCACGACCATCGCGAATAACAAGCAGTACGGCGGGGGAATGTTGATTTGCCCCGAAGCGAAGCCCGACGACGGGTTGTTCGACATCATGATGGTGCGCCCGCTGTCGCGACTGGACTTCATCCGGATCTACCCCAAGGTTTTCAAGGGAACCCACGTCGCGGACCCGCGAGTGGTGATTCGCCAGGGGAAGAAGTTCCGCCTCGATTCACCGAATCTGGTTGGGTATTCGGACGGCGAGCGCATCGCGCCGCTGCCGATGGACGTCGAGGTTGTGCCGCGTTCGCTGCCCGTGCTCGATACCCGCGAGTAGAGCCGGTTTGCGCGTGCCCGCGCGGTTGTGCGATACTTGCACGGTTGCACTTGGCCCCATCGTATAGCGGCCTAGTACGCCGCCCTCTCACGGCGGTAACGCGGGTTCGAATCCCGCTGGGGTCACGAACGCCTCCGACGGTCCGCCGTCGGGGGCTTTTGTGCATTCTTAGGATTTTCCAAAATTCACACTGATAGCCTTGGCGCATGATTGACCACACTTTGCCGGATTGGTTCGAAATCACGTCGTTCGCGGTGATGGGGGCAATTCTCCTCTTCGACTTGTTCATGGTCGTACGCAAACCGCACGTTCCTTCGACGCGTGAGTCTGCACTGTGGATTTCGTTCTACGTGTCGCTGTCGATCGTCTTCGGAGTCCTCATCATCCTCGTTGCAAACGACGCCGGGCTTCAAGGATCCGAGTTGGGGCTGCAGTATTTCGCTGGTTGGCTAACCGAATACTCACTGTCCGTCGACAACATCTTCGTCTTCCTCATCATCATGAGTCAGTTCCGCGTTCCCAAGAAGATGCAGCAAGAGCTCCTGATGTTGGGAATCGTGCTGGCGCTCGTGTTCCGCGGAATTTTCATCGTGGTCGGAGCCCAACTGCTCGAGAGCTACTCGTGGTTGTTCTACATCTTCGGCGCGTACCTCGTGTACGTCGGAATCCAGCAAGTCCGCGAAAAGGACGAACATGGCAGCGGCGAAGACAACTTTGTCATTTCGTGGCTGAAGCGGGTGCTGCGCGTTCACCCCGAATGGCGCGATCAAGACCGTTGGCGCGTGATGGTGAACGGCGAGAAGTTCTTCACTCCCGCAATCCTCGTCCTTGTGTCTCTTGGGACGATCGACCTCATCTTCGCGCTCGATTCGATCCCCGCAATCTTTGGAATCACAACGAGTCCGTTCCTCGTCTTCGCGACCAACGTGTTCGCTCTGATGGGACTTCGCCAGCTCTACTTCCTGTTGGGTGACCTCATCGACCGACTGCACTTCCTCGGTCACGGAATCGCGGTCATCCTTGCGTTCATCGGTTTCAAGTTGTTCAACCACGCACTGCACAAGAACGAACTGCCGTTCCTCAACAACGGCCAGCACATCGAAATCATCCCCGAGATTCCGACGTGGCTGTCGTTGACCGTCATTGTCGTGACGCTCGTCACGTCGGTCGTGCTCAGCCTTGTGCGCACCAAGCGCGAGGCGGCGGAGTCCGCAAAGCACTAACGCCTGCGCTGGTAAACTCGAAGCGATGAACGCTGTCGCTTCGGGCACCCACCAGCCCCGCACCCTCGCGCAAAAGGTGTGGGATGCACACCGTGTCGTCACGGGAGAGAACGGCGAGCCCGACCTCATCTACATCGACCTCCACCTGGTGCACGAAGTAACCAGCCCGCAGGCGTTTGACGGACTGCGGATGGCCGGTCGCCCGGTGCGACGCCCCGACCTCACCATCGCGACCGAAGACCACAACACCCCGACTCTCAACATCACCGAACAGATCGCCGACCCGACGTCGCGCACCCAGATCGAGACGCTGCGCGCAAACGCGAAAGAGTTCGGCATTCGCCTTCACTCGCTCGGCGACATCGAGCAGGGGATTGTTCACGTCGTTGGCCCGCAACTCGGGTTGACCATGCCGGGCATCACCGTCGTCTGTGGCGACAGTCACACCTCGACCCACGGCGCATTCGGTGCGATGGCGTTCGGAATCGGTACCTCCGAGGTCGAGCACGTCCTCGCAACACAGACCCTTCCGCTCAAGCCCTTCAAGACGATGGCGATCACCGTCAACGGCCACTTGCGTGATGGCGTCACGGCGAAGGACATCATCCTCGCCGTCATCGCCAAAATCGGCACCGGCGGCGGTCAGGGTTATGTGCTCGAATATCGTGGAACCGCCATCGAGGAACTGTCGATGGACGGTCGCATGACGATCTGCAACATGTCGATTGAAGCGGGGGCCCGAGCCGGGATGGTCGCCCCCGACGAGACGACGTTCGCGTATCTAAAGGGTCGCGCTCACGCGCCACAGGGTGCCGATTGGGACGCCGCGGTCGAATACTGGAAGACGCTTCCGACCGACGACGGCGCCGTGTTCGACGCCGAGGTCGTCATTGACGGTGACGCACTCGAGCCGTTCGTGACGTGGGGAACGAACCCCGGTCAGGGTGTTGCTCTGTCAGATTCGGTTCCGAACCCCGCCGACATCGCCGACCCGAACGACCGTGCAGCCGCGGAACGGGCTCTGGAATACATGGACCTGACGCCCGGAACACCGATGAAGTCGATTCCCGTTGACCAGGTGTTCATGGGGTCGTGCACCAATTCGCGCATCGAAGACCTTCGCGCCTTCGCCAGCGTCATCAAGGGCAAGAAGTTGGCTCCCGGCGTGAAGCTGATGGTCGTACCAGGTTCGGCTCGAGTCCGTCTCGAAGCCGAAGCCGAAGGAATCGACAAGATTGTTGAAGAGTTCGGTGGCGAATGGCGTTTTGCTGGATGCTCGATGTGCCTCGGCATGAACCCCGACCAACTTCAGCCGGGCGAGCGTTGCGCGTCGACCTCGAACCGCAACTTCGAAGGGCGTCAAGGGAAAGGTGGTCGCACCCACCTCGTGTCGCCGCTCGTTGCTGCGGCTACCGCGATTCGCGGAACCCTGTCCAGCCCGTGGGATGTGGAGTAAGTCATGGACACAATTTCCGTCATCACCGGCGTCGGCGTTCCGCTCAAGCGCAGCAACGTCGACACCGACCAGATCATCCCCGCCGAATTCCTCAAGCGCGTCACCAAGACCGGCTTCGAGGACGCCCTGTTCCAGCGCTGGCGCCAGGACCCCGAGTTCGTCCTCAACCAGGAGCCGTACCGCAACGGAACCGTCCTCGTCGCGGGGATGGACTTCGGGACCGGTTCGTCGCGCGAGCACGCCGTGTGGGCTCTTCGTGACTACGGCTTCCGCGCCGTCATCGCACCGCGATTCGCGGACATCTTCCGAGGCAACTCGGGAAAGCAGGGCCTTCTCACCGTCGTCGTTCCCGAATCGGTCGTCGAGGCGATCTGGGCCGAAATCGACGCCAACCCCGGCATCGAGGTAACGGTTGATTTGGTGAACCGCTCGGTATCGTGTGGGGATGTGCACAGCCCGTTCGACATCGACGACTACACGCGGTGGCGCCTGATGGAGGGGCTTGACGACATTGGCCTGACCCTTCGTCACGAGGCCGACATCGATGCTTTCGAAACGACCCGCGAATCGTGGCGCCCCCGAACGTTGCCGGCGCGATGAGTTCACTGAGCGACGACGCGAAGCGTCAGGGTGAACGAGTCGGACTCAGCGTCGACACCATCACCATCCACGGCGGAAAGCCGTTGGTCGGCCGTGTAGATGTTCGCGGCGCCAAGAACCTCGTCACCAAGGCGATGGTCGCCGCACTTCTCGGCGACGAGCCGTCGGTGCTTCGCGGTGTTCCCGCCATCTCGGACGTCGCCATCGTGCGCGGACTGCTCGAGGCGCACGGCGTTCGCGTCACCGACACCGGC
>JBEGTE010000018.1:0-10212 GCA_041179605.1 Actinomycetota bacterium
GCATAGTCGAGGAAACTCACGGGAACTCCTAGTCCACGGTCACATAGTCGGGGCCGCTGTATCGGCCGGTGGTCATCTTCTGACGTTGCAGAAGCACGTCGTTGAGCAGGCTGGACGCGCCGAAACGGAACAGGTGCGGCGTGAGCCACTCCTCCCCCGCCACCTCGGCGACGGCGACAAGGTAGCGAATGGCGTCCTTGGATTGGCGAATACCGCCGGCGGGCTTGACGCCGATGCGTTCGCCGGTGAGGTGGAACCAGTCGCGAACGACCTCGAGCATGAGAACGGTCGTCGGCAGAGTCGCCGCGGGCTGGACTTTTCCTGTCGACGTCTTGATGAAATCCGCACCGGCGAGGATGGCCAGCCACGATGCTCGCTTGATGTTGTCGTAGGTGCGAAGTTCGCCGGTTTCGAGAATGACCTTGAGGTGAGCGTGCGTGCCGTCAGCACGGTTGCACGCTTCGCGGACGAGGACGATCTGGTTGAAGACGGTGTCGAGGTCCCCCGCGAGGAACGCGCCGCGGTCGATGACCATATCGATTTCGGTGGCACCGTTCTCAACCGCGAAGCGCGTGTCGGCAAGCTTGATCTCGATCGACGAACGCCCGCTGGGGAACGCGGTTGCGACTGACGCGACCGAGATGCCCGTTTCACCGTCGCCCAGGTTAGATCCGAGTGCGGCGACGGCGTGCTGCACCATGTCCGGATAGACGCATACTGCGGCGACGCGAGGTGTGGTCGGGTCGGACGCGTCGGGGACGAGCGCCTTCGCGACGAGCGACCTCACCTTGCCGGGCGTGTCAGCACCTTCGAGCGTGGTTAGGTCGATCAGCCGAATTATGGTGTCGAGTGCCGCGCGCTTGGAGTCATTCTTGATGGAGCGGGTTGCCAGCGTCGCGGCGCGCGACTCAAGCCCGATTGCGTCGACCGACGGAAGCCGACGGACAAACGCCGCGAGTGACGCTGAGTCAGTGACGCCCTGTGCGCGGGAACGGTCGGTCACGATGATTCCGTTGGTTGAACGTTCGGCGGGAGTCGCCGTGTCCGTGATGGAAATCGAGACGATCCCCGACTCTCGCGCGAGAGACAGAAGTCGACCGGCTTTCCAGCGGGTGATTTCGAGAATCTCGCCGATCTCGTCTTGGGTCTTGTTCTCGTCGTAATAGAGTCGCGCGGCTCGACGCGCGAGGTCCGACTCAGAAGTACTCACATCAGCACTCTATGCGCAAATGTGGAGCGTCGCAACATTTGCGCACGCGCGTCGTCAGAGTTGAATCTGCCCCTCGGCGACCAGCACACGAACATCGGCGATGTCCTTGTCCATTGCGCGCATCAACTCGTCAATGGACGAGAAGTGAAGCGAGTCTCGAAGTCGGTGTGTAAACGCAATGGTCGCAACTTGACCATACGCGTCGAATTCGGCATCCAGCGCGTGCGCCTCGACCTGCGGCCGATCAACGTCGTCGAAGGTCGGGTTCATCCCGACGGAAATACCGGCGACATAACGCTCTCCCCCGACCTCAAGCGTCCCTGCGTAAACACCGGGAAGCGGTACAAATCCCTCGCTCGCTTCTTCGAGGTTGACCGTCGGGAAACCCAGATCACGACCGCGCTGGTGTCCGTGAACGACCTCACCGCGCACAGAGTGTGGTCGGCCCAACAAATGAGCGGCGAGCTCAACATCTCCATCCGACAACGCAGCACGGATGGACGACGATGAAATTCGAACCGATGACTCGTCAACGCACACATCACCGATGATGGCGACGTCGAACCCCAACGTCTCACCCTCGTCACGCAACGACTCGATAGTTCCGAGTCCGTCACGACCGTAACGGAAGTCTTCTCCCACCAGCACGAGTCCCGCGGAAAGACCATCGACGAGGATGTCGCGAACGAAACCTTCTGGCGACAACTCGCGGAACTGTTCCGTGAATGGAACAACAACAACAAGGTCAGCGCCGGCCGCTTCGAGTTGCTCGACCTTCTGCGCGGTCGACAACAACGGTGCGGGTGCGCGACCCGGGTCGACGACCGAAAGAGGGTGACGGTCAAATGTGACAACGACGACTCGGCGACCATCTGCGCGACCGATCAATTGCGCAATAACTTCGCGGTGTCCGCGGTGAACTCCGTCGAATTTCCCGACAGTGACGACGGAGGACACGCCGTCGGACGGAACTGGCCACGTCACGCGCGTGCACCTTTCGACAACCACCACAACCCGAGAATCGGCAACGCGAGCGGAATCCACAGGTAACCTTGCCCGAAATTGCTCCACACCGTGTCGTGCGGGAACAGGTCCGGAAGCACGAGCGAAATCGCTCCGACGACCAGAACACCGATTAGCTCGAAGAGCATTGAGGCGACCGCCAGCTTGCGGCTCCCCCGCGCCAACGCGATGGTCGCGACAATGTAAACGACCGCGGCGACTGCCGACAGTGAATACGCAAGCGGCGCATCCTCAAACTTGGTGATGAGTTGGTAGACGCTGCGACCCGTTGCCGCAAGTGCGAGGACCCCGTAGACAACGACGAGAACTCGCGCGTTGCCCAGTCGGTTCACTTCTTGTCCTTCTTTTCGACGTCGCCGGACAGTGCTGCGATGAACGCTTCCTGCGGAACCTCAACGCGACCGACCATCTTCATGCGCTTCTTGCCCTCTTTTTGCTTTTCGAGCAGCTTGCGCTTTCGGCTGATGTCACCGCCGTAACACTTGGCGAGGACGTCCTTGCGCATGGCGCGGATGCTTTCGCGCGCGATGATTCGAGCGCCAATGGCCGCCTGAATGGGCACCTCGAACTGCTGGCGGGGAATCAGTTCGCGAAGACGCGTCGCCATCATCGTGCCGTATGCGTACGCCTTGTCCTTGTGCACGATGGCGCTGAATGCGTCCACCTTCTCGCCCTGCAGCAAAATGTCGACCTTGACGAGGTCGGCTTCCTGTTCACCGGCAGGTTCGTAGTCAAGCGATGCATAGCCTGCGGTTCGCGACTTGAGCTGATCGAAGAAGTCAAAGACGATCTCGCCGAGCGGAATCGTGTACTTGATTTCGACGCGGTCCTCACCCAAGTAGTCCATGCCGATCAGCGTTCCGCGACGTTGTTGGCACAGTTCCATTATCGTTCCGACGTAGTCCTTCGGCGCCAGAATCGCTGCCCGAACAACGGGCTCCTTGACCGACGAAATCTTGCCGACCGGATATTCGGACGGGTTCGTCACCACGATGAGCTTGCCGTCATCGGTGTTGACGTTGTAGATAACGCTCGGTGCAGTCGAAATGAGGTCGAGTCCAAACTCGCGTTCGAGACGCTCGCTGATGATTTCGAGGTGCAACAGTCCGAGGAACCCACAACGGAAGCCGAAACCGAGAGCGACGGACGTTTCCGGCTCATACGTCAGCGACGCGTCGGACAACTTGAGCTTGTCGAGGGCTTCACGCAGAAGCGGGAAGTCGGAACCGTCAATCGGGTACAACCCCGAAAACACCATGGGCTTGGGGTCGGTGTACCCGTCGAGCGCGACTGTCGCCGGCTTCGCTTGATTCGTGACGGTATCGCCCACCTTGGACTGGCGGACGTCCTTCACTCCGGTGATGAGGTAGCCGACCTCGCCCACAGAGAGCCCCTGTGAGGGGACCGGCTCCGGCGACGAGACACCGATTTCGAGAAGTTCGTGCGTGGCCTTCGTCGACATCATCTGGATGCGCTCGCGCGGGCTCAGAGTTCCGTCGATGACACGGACATACGTGACGACACCGCGGTACGCGTCGTACACCGAGTCAAAAATCATCGCGCGGGCGGGAGCGTCTTTCTCGCCCTTGGGTGCGGGGATGCGTTCGACGACTCGATCGAGCAGTTCCTCGACCCCGACGCCCGTCTTGCCCGACACGCGCAACACGTCCTCGGGGTCACCACCAATCAGAGACGCGAGTTCCTTCGCGTACTTCTCGGGGTCGGCGGCGGGAAGGTCGATCTTGTTCAGAACGGGAATGATTTCAAGGTCGTTATCGAGCGCCAGATAGAGGTTTGCGAGGGTCTGCGCCTCAATGCCTTGGGCCGCGTCGACGAGCAGAATCGCGCCTTCACACGCGGCGAGCGAACGCGACACCTCATACGTGAAGTCGACGTGACCGGGCGTGTCGATCATGTTCAACGCATAGTCAGTGCCGGCGACATTCCACGGCATGCGGACGGCCTGGCTCTTGATGGTGATGCCGCGCTCGCGTTCGATGTCCATGCGGTCGAGGTACTGCGCGCGCATCTCGCGGTCGTTGACGATACCCGTGATGCCCAACATGCGGTCGGCAAGGGTCGACTTCCCGTGGTCGATGTGCGCGATGATGCAGAAGTTGCGGATGATCGACGGGTCAGTCTTGGCCGGAACCGGCGGGCGAGTAGAACGAGACATTGCTCTCTATTGTTTCACGACCAGCGGTTAGCCTGCGCCCGTTTGACCTGCTATTCTTGACACTTGGCTTGCGCGCCGACGCCCTCTCTCGTCGTCGCGGAACGACACCGGGATTCGCAACACCCCTCCCGGTTCGACACCATCACCGTAAAGGACACACATTCGTGGCAAACATCAAGTCGCAGATCAAGCGAATCAAGACGAACCTGAAGGCGCAGGAGCGCAACAAGGCCGTCAAGAGCGAACTCAAGACCGTCATCCGCGTCGCACGCGAAGCAATCGCTTCGGGTGACAAGTCGGTGGCCGTCAACGCTGTCGCAACTGCAACTCGCAAGTTGGACAAGGCCGTTTCGAAGGGCGTTATTCACAAGAACCAGGCAGCGAACCGCAAGTCGGCCCTCGCCGTCAAGGCCGCCGCTCTTCCGGGCGACGCCAAGGTTGTGAAGTCGGCCGCCAAGGCAGCCCCGAAGGCAGCGGCTAAGCCCGCAGCCAAGAAGGCTCCCGCGAAGGCCGCCGCCCCCAAGGCGGCAGCAAAGCCTGCCGCCAAGAAGGCAGCGGACGACAAGTAAGTCTCAGCGAAAAGGCCCTCGGGAAACCGGGGGCCTTTTTCTATGCGCGGGCGCCTCGAGTGGCGACGATGTCGACGAGTCGCTCGACGGCGAAAACGGGGTCACGCCCGTCGCCCTTGACCATCGCATCCGCCTCGGCGACCGCGATGATGGCGATGCCGAGTGTCGGTCCGGTCCACCCGCGCAACGACCGCTTGGCGCGGTCAATCATCCACGGCGCCATCCCGAGTTCTTTGGCTGCATCTCCTGGTCGGCCCTTGAACCCGCCGACCTTCACCATCTGTCGCAGTTTCATCGCGAACGTGGCGATGAGTGGGACCGGGTCGGCGCCGGTCTGCAGCGCGTGACGAAGTAGCCGAAGAGCTTCCTCGCGGTTTCCGTCAATCGCCGAATCCACGACCGCGAACGCGGTGACTTCCTCGCGTCCTTCGTAATACTTGTCGACGAAGGCTTTGGTCACGGTCTGGCCGAGTGCATCCGTCGCAATCTGCGAACAGGCCGCGGCGAGTTCCGCCAAATCGTCCGAAAACGCCTCCGCCAACGCGACGACGGCTGGCTGTTCGACGGTAGCCCCGAGTCGCTTGAGTTCCGCACTGACGAATGCGATTCGATCGGCGTCCTTCTTCAGTTCCGCGCATTCGATTTCGAGAGTATTCGCAAAACCGCGGATGGCGTCCAACATGCGCTTGCCGCGGTTACCACCACCGTGGCGAACCAGCACGATGACGTCAGTTTCGACGCGGTCAAGGTACGTGATGATGTCGTCGATGAAGTCGTCGTTGGTTGTCTCGCCGTTCGAGACGCGAATCATGCGGGGTTCACCGAACAGGGACGGGCTGGCGTAGTCCAGTAAAGAACCGCGGGTGTACTGCGATGCGTCGAGGTCCGTGACTTCGAGTTCGGGGCTGGCGGTGCGGACACGATCACGCAATTCGCGGAAGACCCGGTCGGCGAGGTAGTCCTCAGGACCGCTGACGAGAACGATGGGCGCTTCTCGCATGCCGTGCCACGGCACCACAGTCGCCTTCGCCATCTCGTCCTCCTTCCGTCAGTTTACGTCGGGCCACCCCGCACGTTCCGTCCACACGCGAAGGGAGCCGCCGTCACCACGCCCGACCAGCGCGATTCCGTGTGTGTCCGTGCGAACAGGCACACTGCCAATCGCACGAAGCATCGCCAGGGTTTCGTCAGTCGGATGACCGTATTCGTTCCCGGAGCCAACACCGACCAGGGCGATGCCCGCCCGAAGCGTGTCGTACAAAGCCGCGAATTGGTCGCGCGAGCCATGGTGACTCACTTTCACCACGTCGATTCGTCCAATGCCGCCGAGTCCGACCATGAGTTCTTGCTCACGTCCGGGCAGATCGCCGAGATCGAACAGGCTCGGTAGTTCGGCCGAACGACTCGCAAAATTAAGTACCACCGACGAGGGGTTGCCCGGCTCGACCGGGATGGTGGGTGTCGGCCAGAGAACTCGCCAGTCCCATTCTCCGAGTCGCCCGCTCATCCCCCGTGTGGCGTCAACGAGACGTGCACCGGCACCTGCAAGTTCACGAAGAGTGATTTCGTCGGCGATTCCATCGGGTGGACCGTGCAGAACCGTGTCGACTCTCCCGAGGACGACGGCATACGCGCCAGCGTGGTCGATGTCGAAGTGCGTGAGCACCAACATCGAGATGTGGTTCACCCCGAGTCGTCTCAGGCACTCGCGAAAAAGATTTTCGTCTCGGCCCGTGTCGATGACGGCGACGGTGTCCCCGTCTCGAAGCACGAGCGCATCCCCCTGCCCCACATCGCACTGCGCGATGGACCAATCCCCCGGAGCGGTCGCCCACGCAACCGCACCACCACCGACGGTGGTCGACAAGGAGATGGCGGCGACAATCCCCGCCGCAATCGCCAACTGTCGACGTCTCGCAAGCAACGACCAGGCCACCAATCCTGTACAGATGATGGCGAGCACGATTCCCGCCGTGCCGACCGGCCACGGGATAGACGCGAACGGAAGTGCCGCTCCCGTGCGGGCGATCCAGGCGATTGCGGAACTTGCGCACCACGCCAGACCCGCGAGGGGAATTGCGAGCACGGGAAACGGAGTGAATACGAGCGCCAACAGCCCCGCGATCGTCGCGATGGGTGCGAGTGGGTCAGCAAAGGCGTTTGCGACAATGCCGAACGTCGGAATCGTCGCCTGGAAAACGAGCAACAACGGCTGAACGCTAATTTGCGCCGCGACGGGAACGGCTACAACCATCGCGATGCGCCTCGGCACCCACCGAGCGAGGGTTTCGGTCAGTGGATTTGTAAGGAGCAACAACCCGAGTGTCGCGCACACGGACAGTGCGAATCCGATGCTGTGCGAAAGAGCTGGCCACAGCGCTAACGACACCAGCACCGCTGCCGACAACAGTGCGAGTCCCGTCGAAGGTCTACCGAGTGCCAATGCGACGAGTGCGAGCACCGCCATGATCGACGCACGGATCACACTCGGTTCGGCCCCAACGAGAACGACAAACGTGACGAGAGCGACCCCTGACAATGCCACTCGAATCCAAATCCCGGCTCCGCACAGCGCCGCGAGCCCGAAGACCGTCGCCACAATGACCGCACAATTCGCGCCGCTCACCGCGGTGAGGTGCGCCAACGACGTCACACGCATGGCTCGCGTCAGGGAATCGGGGATTGCCGATGTATCCCCCAACACGAGCCCCGGCAATAAGTCGGCGCCATCACCTCCGAACCGCGCGACGGACGCGGCGAAATGGTCACGGATGGACATGACCCAATCTGGCGGTCCGGCAGGTCGATACGGCTCAGCGGGGCCAACGAACCACAACACCGCCCACAACACGGCGGCGGGCCACGCGAGAATCGGGATACTCACAGCGTCAGTTGGTCGCGGAATCCCGCCAGCGTCACGTCGCCAATTCCCGGGACGTTTCCCAGAGCGTCGATGCTGGGGAATGGCCCGTGTTCGTTACGGTACGCAACGATTCGTTCCGCAAGAGTTGGACCGATTCGGGGCAATGCATCGAAATCAGACGCCTCGGCTCGGTTGATGTTGAGTTTTCCGCCGGCCACTGGCGTCGACCCCGCCCCGGCCGCTGACACGACAATTTGCTCACCGTCTTGAACGATTCGCGCGAGATTGATGGACGTTCCGTCGGCGGTGTCCTCCATCCCGCCCGCTGCGGCGATGGCGTCAAACACCCGCGAGTCCGCCGGCAATTCGTACACGCCCGGTTTGTCGACAAGACCGGCGACGTGGACAAATACGGTTCCCCCGACCGTCAGGTTCTCTCCAGGCGGTGGCGTCAGTTCAACGACATGTTCGGCCGGAGTCCCCGCGGACATGAACGCACCGAGGACGAGAACCGCTGCGACGCCCGCGCCCGCCGCGATGAACAGTTTCTTGCGACGCCCCGAGTCTTCGGGAACCGCCTTCACATACCAATCACCCACGCCTCGACGCTAAACGCCGAAGCGATGGCCCGTGACGGTCAATCCGAGGTCTGTGGAGAACTAGTCAGCGACGACAATGTTGACGAGTTTCGGCGCCCGAACAATCGTGGTTCGAATCGTCTTCCCCTCGAGCGACCGCGCAACCGCGTCAAGCGCCAGTTTGCCCAGTTCGTCCTCGGAAATTGACGTCGACACCTCGAGTCGTTCCTTGACCTTGCCGTTTATCTGGACGATCGCGGTGACCGAGTCTTCGACGAGCAGCGACTCGTCTGCATCCGGAAGTGTTTGCAGAGCAACAAAGCGTTCGTGTCCGAGCATCTCCCACATGTCCTCGGCGGCGTGGGGTGCGAACATCGACAACACCATCGCGAGAACCTCGGCGGCTTCGCGGACGGCCGGATCGGCGGCACCAGCCCCCGAATCGATTTCCTTGCGGACATGGTTGACAAGATCCATCGCGCGGGCGACGACGACATTGAACTTGTACGCCTCGACGAGTCCCCCGATGTCGGCAAGCAACCTGTGGGTCACGCGACGAAGAGCGGCGGAACCTGTCGTCGCGTCCGCACCGACGGCACTTGACACGTCATGTGCAATGCGCCACGCACGTGCGAGGAACTTGTGCGAACCGGTGACGGAGACATCTGCCCAGTCGATGTCGTCCTCGGGTGGACCAGCAAACGCCATGGTCAGTCGAACCGCGTCGACGCCAAACTTGTCGAGCTCCTCGCCGAAGAAAACGATGTTGCCCTTTGACTTTGACATCTTGGACCCGTCGAGAATCACCATTCCCTGGTTGAGTAGCGCCTCGAACGGCTCGTCAAAGTCGATGTGGCCGAGATCGAACAGGACCTTGGTGATGAATCGCGCGTACAACAGGTGCAGAATCGCGTGTTCGACGCCACCGACATATTGGTCGACCGGCGCCCACTGCTTGACCTTGTCGGGGTCGAAAGCCTGAGAGTCGTCATTTGGTGACAGGAAGCGCAGGAAATACCAGGACGAGTCGACGAACGTGTCCATCGTGTCCGGGTCGCGAAGAGCGGGTGAGCCGTCACGCGGATCGGGAACGTTGACCCAGTCCTCTGCCGCGCCGAGCGGCGACGATCCTTTCGGCCGAAGGTCGAGTCCCTCGGTCGGTGGCAGTTCGACAGGCAACTGGTCGGCCGGAACGGGGATGAGCTCGCCGTCGCTGCCGTGAATGATCGGGATGGGTGTTCCCCAGTAGCGTTGGCGTGAAATCAGCCAGTCGCGCAGGCGATACGTCGTGGTGACGCGCCCCGTTCCCGAGTCTTCCAGGATTGAATTTGCAACCGCGATGGCCTCGGCTTTGGTTAGACCATCGAGTGGGCCTGAATTGATGTGCGGTCCGTCACCGGTCGTGGCTATACCCGACGATGCGGGGTCGTTTAGCTCTTCGGACTGAACATCAACGACGATGCGCACGGGCAGTTCGTACTTCAACGCGAAATCGAGGTCGCGCTGGTCGTGAGCAGGACAGGCCATGATCGCGCCCGAGCCGTAATCGGCGAGAACATAATCAGCGACCCAGATCGGAATCGATTCGCCGTTGATGGGGTTGATCGCGTTCATCCCCAGCGCAACACCCGTCTTGGGTCGCGTCGCGTCTTGACGCTCGATTTCGGTCTTTTTCTGCACGTTGGTGAGGTACTCAACGAACGCCAACCGCACGGCCGGTTCGGCGGCGGCAACGAGTTCGGATGCGAGGTCCGAATCGGGCGCGACGACAAGGAACGTTGCGCCAAACAGAG
>JBEGTE010000019.1:0-9953 GCA_041179605.1 Actinomycetota bacterium
CCAAGTTGTTCATCGGCGGTGAATGGGTTGACGCTGAGGGTGGCAAGACTCTCACCGTCAGCGACCCCGCGACGGGCGAAAACCTCGCGACGATTTCGGACGCGTCGGAAGCCGATGCCACGCGCGCGATGGACATCGCCGCCGAAGTTCAAGAATCGTGGGGCAACACCGCTCCTCGCGTTCGTGGAGAGATTCTGCGTAAGGCGTGGGAGTTGCTCATCGAACGTCGTGACGACTTCGCGCTGCTGATGACGATCGAGATGGGCAAGCCGTTCGCGGAGGCGCAGGGCGAGGTCACCTACGGTGGTGAGTTCCTGCGTTGGTTCTCGGAGGAAGCAGTCCGCATCAACGGTCGTTTTGGATCCAACCCCGAGGGCACCGGAACGATGATCGTGTCCAAGCGTCCCGTCGGTCCGTCGTTCCTCATCACTCCGTGGAACTTCCCGCTCGCGATGGCGACTCGCAAGATTGCTCCAGCGATTGCGGCCGGTTGCACCTCCATCATCAAGCCCGCTGAACTCACTCCGTTGACGACCCTGATGTTCGCGGCACTGCTCGAAGAGGCCGGCGTCCCCAAGGGTGTCGTCCAGGTCATCACGACGAGTCGTTCGCGTGACGTGTCGCCGGTCATCATTCAGGACTCGCGCCTGCGCAAGCTGTCCTTCACTGGTTCGACGACCGTCGGTAAGGTTCTACTCAAGCAGGCAGCGGACAACGTCCTTCGTACGTCGATGGAACTCGGCGGAAACGCGCCTTTCATTGTGTTCGACGACGCCGACATCGACAAGGCCGTTGACGGCGTGATGGTCGCGAAGTTCCGCAACATCGGCCAGGCGTGCACCGCCGCGAACCGCGTCTTCGTCCAGAAGGGCGTCGCTGCCGAATTCGCGAAGAAGGTCGCCGACCGCGTTGCTGCGATGAAGATCGGTCGTGGAACCGAAGAGGGCGTCTCGATCGGGCCCCTCATCGACGAGAAAGCCGTCGCGTCAAGCCAGTCGTTCGTTGACGATGCAGTTGGACTCGGCGCGACCGTCCTCACTGGTGGAAAGCGCATCGACGGTGTCGGAACGTTCTTCCAGCCCACCGTTCTCGCGAACGTGCACGCGGACACGCGATTCATGTGCGAAGAAATCTTCGGGCCCATCCTTGGTGTCATCGAATTCGAGACTGAAGACGAGGTTGTGCGCATGGCGAACGACACCGAATACGGACTCATTTCGTACGCGTTCACCAACGACCTGCACCGCGGTCAGCGACTCATCGAGAAGCTGGAGACGGGAATGATGGGCCTCAACACCGGTCTGGTGTCGAACGCCGCCGGTCCGTTCGGTGGCGTCAAGCAGTCGGGTGTCGGCCGCGAGGGTTCGGCCGAGGGCATCGAGGAATACCTGACGACCAAGTACACCTTCATTCCGAAGGCATAACCAGCACGCTGTGGACAAAGCCCGGGGTTCGCCCCGGGCTTTTGCCATGGTGGGCGCATGTCAGACACTGTCTCTGTCGTTGACCGAGTGCGCGATGCGGTTGCGCGAGGCTCGAGTGTTCGCGATGCAATCAGTACCGAGGTGCGCCGCGTCAACGAGCGCGCGCTGGGGTCGGCGTTTTTCAAAGAGGTCGACGAGCGTGACATCACGCCGCACGTGGACGGGTTCGGTGTTCTGCAACCGTTGCTCGACGACCCAACCATCGAGGAACTGTGGATCAACGGCGAAACAGAGGTGTTCATTGCACGCTCGGGGGTTCACGAGCGCCTAAACCTTGAAGTGTCGACTCAGGAAACCAGAGCGCTGGTCGAGCGGATGCTTCGTCAGACGGGTCGACGCATCGACTACTCACAGCCGTTCGTTGACGCTTCCCTGCCGGACGGGTCACGGCTGCACGTCGTGATTCCACCCATCACGCGCGGTGGGTGGTCGGTGAACATTCGGAAGTTTTCGCGATCACTTCGAACGCTGTCTGACCTCGTCGGCGCGGGAACCGTTCCCAAACCCGCCGCAACACTGTTGTCGAAAGCCGTCCGCGCTGGATCGACCGTGTTAGTCGCCGGCGCAACCCAGGCCGGGAAGACAACGCTGCTCGCCGCGATGTGTGGCGAACTCCCTCCAGGGGAGCGAATCGTGACCGTCGAAGAAACTTTTGAACTCGCCCTCCCGAACGCGGACGTCGTTGGTATGCAGTGCCGCGGGGCAAGCCTTGAGGGTGTCGGAGAGGTTTCCCTTCGCCGATTGGTCCGAGAAACCTTGCGCATGCGACCGACTCGAATTGTCGTGGGTGAAGTACGCGGAGACGAAGCGCTCGACCTGCTCGTTGCATTGAACTCGGGCGTCCCTGGGCTGTGTACCATTCACGCAAATTCGGCAGAGCATGCGATTCGTAAATTGTCGACCCTCTGCCAACTGGCTGGCGGTGTGTCCGCCGAGTTTGTGACGGAGACAATCGCCGCGACAGTTGACCTCGTTGTGCACTGTCGGATGAATGCGGACGGAACCCGTCGAATCACGGAAATTGCCCGGCCGGCGATCACGGGCGGTTCAATAACGACGGAACGCGTGTGGTCGTCGCGATAATCGCTCTCGTCGCGGTGATGGGTATCGGCGTCGTGCTGACGCCATCGCTTCCTCGAATTGAGCGACCTCTTCGCTCCTGGCTCGATGAATGTGGACTCGTTGGCATTCCACTCGGTGCGGTCGCGGTGGTACTTGGCGCAGTGGCACTCGTCGTCTCGGGGATAGTGTCGGCACTTGTCCCTATCACCGTGATGGCGCCGATTTCACTGGTCGCTAGCCTCGCTATTCCAATCGCCGCACTTGACGCAGCACGGTCACGTCGCGGAACTGTTGCCCAAGCGCGCTGGCCTGACATCATCGACACGATTCGGATGTCCCTTCGAGCGGGCGGGTCACTCGCCGACGCATTCGGCGCAGCCTCTTCGCAGGTTCCGCGTGAATGGGCTGGCGCGTGGTCGATTGCGGTCACCGACCTCAATCGTGGCGCGCCAATCGATGGCGTGCTTCGCGCATTGCGTCGTGACATGGCAGAGCCGATCGCGGACCGCGTCTGTGACGCAATCGCCGTTGCTCAGGAACTGGGAGGTACCGAGCTTCCGCGAATCCTGGAGGAACTGGCGCGCTCGGTTCGGGACGACGTGCGACTTCGACGGGAAGCGACCTCTCGACAATCGTGGGTGCGGCATGCGGCTCGGCTCGGCTCGGCTGCGCCGTGGGTGTTGGTCGTGCTGCTCGGTAGTCGGCCCGAAAATCGCGATGCGTTCTCAAGTCCGGCAGGCACATCACTCCTCGTCGCGTGTGCGGGAGCGACCGTCGTCGCCTACATCGTCATGACAGCTCTCGGGCGACTCCCGGATCCTGTGCGGTGGGTCACCGATGATTGACGTCGCGCTGGGAACGGTCCTCGGTCTCGGGCTGTGGCTCGTCATCGACCGCAACCCGTCCTCGAGACTGCTCCATCGACTCGCCCCTCACGTCCGGGATGTCTCGCCGACCACACAGCGCGTGAGCCGGTCGCGCGAACTCGTCGATGTTCTCGCCGTGATCGCGCCACATCCGATCCGGTTCATCCGTGACGAGTGGCGTCATCGCCCTTCGGCTCGTCGCCGATCGATCGAATCGGAACTGTCCCCGTTCCTTGACCTCGCCACGGTGTGTTTGTCGGCGGGGCTTTCGGTGCCAGCGATGTTTGAACGCACCGGCGTTGACGCTGTGGGGATTCTTGGCCGGGAAGCGGCCGCCATCGCGCGTGACGTCTCGGTTGGCGTGCCTCTCGTGGACGCGTGCACCGCCAGCGAGCGCAGGGTTCGACACGAGTCTTGGTCCAGGCTCATCGAGCATCTCCTCACCGCTCGGAGGCACGGTACCCCCATCGCCGAAATCGTTCGCTCGCTCGCCGCGGATGAACGGGCCGCCGCCGGTCGACGATTAATCGAAGCAGCGAGTTCACGCGAAATTGTCATGTTGCTGCCTCTCGTGTTCGTCATCCTGCCGATGACGGTCATCGTCGCAGTGTTCCCTGGACTGGTCGCTCTCGGCTCACTTCCCGTCTGAGCTCTGTTTCTGTCATGCTGTGGTCATGAAGAAGTCCACGCGAGTCACCATCGCCCTCGTCCTCCAGGTCGTCGCCGTCCTGTTCTCGCTGATGACGTGGGTCGACCCGCTCGAGGGTGGCGTCGCGATGGTCATGAGCATTGGCTGGACCGCGATTGCGTACCTCGTGGGCCGGATTCCGCTGCCGAAGTTCACGTGGATTACCTCTCTCGTGGGGATTGCGTACTTGGTCGCCTTCTGGGCGATCTACATCGCGGAAGCGCCGACCGAACCGTCACAGGTCGGCACGTACGAGCCGAGCTCGCTCATCATGACGCTGGTGTGGATCTGGAACGTCGTCGCGGTGGCGTTCATCGCGAGTTCCGTGCTCTATGCGGTTGTGCAGTTCACCTCTCGTCGCGCTTTGCGCGCGGCTGGGGATAACTAGCCCGCGAGCTTCCGATATTCGCCAGAGTGGCGGAATGACACAATTTGCATCCAACCGCGAACGCGGCGACGTGCCCGGCTGGGTTCTCATCACTCTGATGACGGCGGGGCTTGTCGTCGTGATTTGGGCGGTCGCCGGTCCGGCGTTGAGTGGCGTATTCGAATCCGCCATCAATCGCGTAATCACCATTTGACACACAGTCACGAGCGGGGGAGCGCCGTCGTCGAATTTGCGGGCGTCGGCGCGCTTGTCACGTTCGCCGCGCTCGCCGTCATGCAGGTCGGCGTCATCGCCCACGTCAGATCCGTGGTGATCGACTCGGCAATCGCTGGTGCGGCATACGCGGGACTCGCCGATTCCAGCCTCTCCGCGGGCGTCGCACGCACCCGCGAACTGATTAGCGCGGGAATTGCAGGCGACCTCGTCACTGACGTTTCTGCCGCCACGGCAATGATTTACGGAAAGCCAGCGGTCACAATTACCGTCAAGTTCCACGTCCCGACGGTGGGACCGTGGATTCCCATCGCCGACTCGTCTGTGACAGGCCGCGCATTCATCGAGATCCCCTGACAACGCGAAAGGGGCCCGGTTTCCCGAGCCCCTCCCGTGTCGTGCGAGTTACTTGCCTGCGGCGCGCATGGCCTCCGACACCTTGATCGCATCCGAGTGGGGTGCGTTCGAGCGGCGGTCAGGGCGAGCGATGAACAGGTACGCGAGACCTGGAATCAACACAGCGAGAAGGCCGATGTGCGTGATGTAGTCCCAGAACGCGTCTCCTGAAACACCAGGCTGGAGGAGCCACCAAATCGCCCACAAACCGTAAGCGAGTGCGGCGACGTTGATGACAATTCCGAACGAACCGAAGTTGAACGGACCTGCCGGCTTCCACCCCTTGAAGCGCTGGACCAGCGCAGCGAGAACTACGGACTGGAACGCCAGGTAGATGCCGAGAACCGCAAATGCGGTGATCGGCACCAGTGAGTCGGGGCGGATGTAGATGATGACAGCAAGGACAATCGGGATCACGCTGGCGACGATCAAGGCGTTGGTAGGCACCTTTGTGCGGTCGTTGATCTTGGAGAGCCATTCGCTTGCGGGGAGCATCTCGTCGCGTGCGAACGAGTGCAGAAGGCGGCTTGCGGCTGCCTGGAGCGACAGGATGCACGAGATGAACGCCATCACGGCGATAACGAGGAACACGCGAGCGCCTGTTTCTCCAAGGACCTCAGCAAGGATTGTGCCAATCGGGTCCGCGTTCTCGCCGGCCTTCACAGCTGCGAGGAGTTCAGGAGACGCAGCGAGTACGTAACCACCGAACGACATGAGCGCTGAGACGCCACCAACCAAAATCGTGAGGTACATGGCCTTGGGAACTTCGCGTGCGGCGTCAGAAACTTCTTCGGCAACGTCTCCACACGCCTCGAATCCGTAGAACATGAACAGACCGACGAGTGCGGCTGCGAAGAACGCTGCGCCGTAGTCAACTGCGCCGAAGTCAGCCCAGAAGATACTGAAGTCGTTCTTGCGTTCGAAGATCAACAGATACAGTCCGAGTCCGACTACACCGACCAGCTCGGCAGCGAGACCGATCTTGGCGATGCGGGCGAGGGTCTTGGTTCCTCCGAGGTTGAGAATCAACGCAAGTACCAATAGTCCGACGGCGAGCGCCAATTGAATTTCTGGCGTGAGCTCGGGTATTCCAATAACAGTCGCGAGGAAGCTTGTTCCGTACTCCGCCACGGAGGTAATGGTGACGAGCATCGCCCATACGTAAACCCATGCAGTCAGCCACGCGCTCTTTTTACCAGCGAGTCGACGCATCCAGGGGTAGATTCCGCCGGCGATGGGGAATTGTGAAACGACTTCACCCATTACAAACGCAACGAGAAGTTGACCACCGCCAACGATCAGGATCCAAAAAATTGCGCCAGGACCTGCTGTCATCAAGCCGAGTCCGAAGAGCGCATAAATTGCGACGAGCGGGGACAGATAAGTGAACCCCAGTGCGAGTGTGCTCCACACGGTGAGGGAGCGGTGATAGTTACTTTCGTATCCCAACGCACTCAGGTGCGCGGAATCCGTTTGTCCTTTATTAGACATGGTGACCTTTCATAACGGTGATGAGGCCGGTCCGCGGGTTGCCCGTTGGATTGCACCTCGTTGTGCTGTGGAAACGATAGCGCGTTTATTGCTTCATTGATAGATGTTTTACGACAGATTTTTTTCCGCGTGTCGTTTTGCTTTTCGACTGTTTGTGGTAAAACATTCACTATTGCAGTATTTACTTCCGTCACGTAGTATTCACAGCACACACAAACTCGGCCACAAGCCCCGAACAACGAGGTTCAGAACTTATGTCCACTGACATCGCCGTTCCCTACCTGGACATCGCGGATCCGTCCTTCGCAATGCACTCCGAAGCTGTTCGCAATGCGCGAGCCCAGCACTGGTACGCCAAGACCAACTATGGCTTCGCGATCATGCGTCACGCCGAAGTCTCAAAGTTGATCAAGGACCCGCGACTCATCCAAGGGTCTGCCAAGTGGCCCGACCACAACGGCGTGCACACCGGGCTCTTCCACGACTGGTGGACAAAGTCGCTGCTCGTTCTTGAGGGCGACGACCACCACCGCATCCGCCGACTTCTCAACCCCGCATTCGGACCGAAGAACCTCGAACAGTACCTTCCCCGATTCGAAGTGCTCGCCGAGGAGCTCGTCCAGGGCTTCATCGACAAGGGCGAATTCGAAGCAGTTGACGATTTTGCTGAACCGTACGCGACCCGCGTGCTCTGCATCCTGCTGGGAATCCCCGAAACCGAGTGGCCGACCATCGCCCGTCTTGCGTCAACAATCGGTCTCGCTCTCGGTGTCACCATCAAGAAGGACCTCGACAAGGTTGAGTCGGCACTTCAGGAACTCTACGGATACGCCGAGGCGTTGATCGAGGACCGCCAGAAGAACCCCGGTGACGACCTCGTCACCAAGCTGGTTCAGGCGAACGCCGACGGTGACTCGCTGTCAGACGACGAACTGCGAAACGCCCTCTGCCTGCTGATCTTTGGTGGGATGGACACGACCCGTAACCAGATCGGCCTCGGTCTGATGTCGTACATGCACAACCAGGACCAGTGGGAACTGCTCGCCGCGAACCCCGACCTCGCGAAGAACGCCGTCGAGGAAGTCATGCGCACCAACCCGACGACGACGTGGGTGACCCGCGAAGCCGCGGTCGACTTTGATTACGAGGACCTGCACGCGGCCGCCGGAACGACCATCCACTTCCTCACCCAGGTGAGTGGCACCGACCCCGAGGCGTACCCGAACCCCGAGATTGACATCACCGCCGAGCGCGCACCGCACTACGGATTCGGTGGCGGAATGCACCACTGCCTCGGTCACTTCGTCGCCCGTGCCGACATGACCATCGCACTCAAGGTTCTCTCGAAGGCGATGACCAACCTCCGCGTCAACGGCGCCGATGAGTGGCTTCCCGATTCGGGAAACACCGGTCCGGTCCGACTCCCCATCGCATTCGACAAGCGTTAACAACCCACCAAGGAGAAAACAATGCAGGTATATGTAGACCGCGCCAAGTGCGACAATCACGGCCAGTGCACCTTCTCGGCGCCCACCGTGTTCCGACTCGACGAGCAGGGAATCCTGCAGTACGAGGAAAACGTCGACGAGTCGCTGCGCGACGACGTCGAAGAAGCCGCTGACGTCTGCCCTTTGCAGGCGATTGTCGTCAAGTAGTACCCAACCCACACCGCAAGGACAAAGGAGTCCAACCCATGGCTACAGACATCGTCATCAGTGCGCTCACTGACAATGACGCGTTCCACAAGCACCAGGCCGCCAACATGCGCGCCGAGGTCGTCAAAGACCTCGAAGCGAAGATCAAGGCGTCCGGCGTCGAATTCATCTATTACATGCTTCCGACCATCGGGTCGAAGGTCGTGGCGAAGATGGTTCCCGCACACCACATCAAGCGCAACCTGGAAAAGGGAATTGCACTGCACCGCACCGCCGTCGCCGACCTGCAGTCGGACCGCGCGGGTGAACTGATCGGTGGAGGCGTCGGCGCTCGCGAGATGATTGCGCTGCCCGACCCCGAAACGTTCGTCGTCATGCCGTGGGACAACTCGATCGCGCGCATGTTCTGCCGTGCGTACGAGCCCCCGCACTTCCCTGAGGTCGGCGGTCGTCCGCTCGAGACCGACTCGCGTGGACTGCTCATGCGCGCTCACAAGGAATTCACCGAGCGCACGGGATACGAAGTGCGAAGCGGAACCGAACCCGAGATGACGTGGTCGGGCCCCGGTCTCGAGGTCATCAAAAAGGAGGGTGCGAGCCCCGCGTATCAGGTCGAGAACCTCGAGCGTTCGCGCGAAATCTTCAAAAAGGTCATCCGCTACGCGACCGCGTTCGGCCTCGACATGGTCGAAGGTGACTACGAGGACGACGGTCAACTGGAACTGAACTGGATGTTCGACCGCGTCGAGCTCACCGCCGACCGACTCGTCACGTACCGCCAGGTCTGCAAGCAGGTCGCGCGTGAGTTGGGAATCACCGCGTCGTTCATGCCGAAGCCCTTCAACGGTCTTATGGGTAACGGCTGCCACCACAACCTGTCGTTGTGGAAGGACGGCGTCAACGCCTGCATCGAGCCGGGCAACACCGAAATTCACCTGTCCGAGGTTGGTCGTTGGGCTGTCGGCGGAATGCTCACGCACGCAGCGGATTCGACCGCGATCATGGCGTCGACCGTGAACTCGTACAAGCGATTCTGGGACGCTGGGCAGTTCGCACCGAGCGCACCGACGTGGGGTCTCGACTCGCGCGCCGGCATGATCCGCATCTCGTCGATCGGTCGCATGGAATACCGCCAGCCCGACGCGAGCGTCAACCCGTACCTCTCGCACACCGCTCTCCTCGCGGCGATGGAGGACGGACTCGCCCGCAAGATCGACGCCGGCGACCCGCTGACGAAAGACGGCGCCAAGACCGCGAAGTTCGACGTCACCCCGATGACTCTCGGTGACGCCATCGTCGAGTTCGAGGGAAGCGCGATGCTCAAGTCGGCGTTGCCCGAGCAGATGCGCGACATCTTCATGGAACTCAAGCGCGACGAATGGGCACGATACTGCGGTGTCATCACCGAGTGGGAATTCAACCAGTACTGGGAAACCGTGCCGTGATGACTACTCTTCGATTGGCATGTATCGATTCGGCCGCGTTGCCGTTGTTCGACCTCAGCCCCGACGGGGTTCACAGAGACGGGTTCGAGCCCGAACTCGCGGAACTCGTGGCGGCAGAAATGGGCCGCACAGTGGAATGGGTCATGACCGCGTGGGACAACATGATTCCGATGGTGCGGTCCGGTGAAGCCGACGCGGTGTGGTGCGGCCAGGGGATGATTCCCGAACGCATCGCGCTCGTCGATTTCACACAGCCTTATGCGAT
>JBEGTE010000020.1:0-9715 GCA_041179605.1 Actinomycetota bacterium
TCAAGACGAAGAACACACGGGCGATTCTCGACCAACTCGATCGCGACGGATTCCGTCGTTATGCCTTCCTCAACCCGGGCGAACCGCTCGAGTGGAAGACGCTCTCGTAACGCCCTAGGCTTAAACCACCACCACATCTACAAGGAGAAACTGTGTCCGCTATTGCGTTCGTTGATGCCCGCGAAATTCTTGACTCGCGCGGAAACCCCACCGTCGAAGTTGATGTTGTACTCGAGGACGGAACGGTCGCTTCGGCCGCGGTCCCGTCGGGCGCATCGACCGGCGCATTCGAAGCGTACGAACTGCGCGACGAGGACAAGTCGCGTTATGGCGGCAAGGGTGTTCAGAAGGCCGTCTCGGCCGTCATCGAGGTCCTCGGAGACGCCATCGAAGGTCTCGACGCCAGCGAACAGCGCGCAATCGACGCTCAGCTCATCGACGCCGACGGCACGGACAACAAGTCGAAGCTCGGTGCGAACGCAATCCTCGGTGTCTCGCTCGCCGTCGCCAAAGCCGCTGCTCTGTCGGCCGACCTCCCGCTCTTCCGTTACCTCGGCGGACCGAACGCACACGTTCTCCCCGTCCCGATGATGAACGTCATCAACGGTGGCGCGCACGCCGACACCAACGTCGACGTTCAGGAATTCATGATTCTGCCGATCGGCGCAGAGACCTACCGCGAGGGACTCCGTTGGGGCGTCGAGACCTACCACGCCCTCAAGGGACTCCTCAAGGACAAGGGACTCGCAACCGGTCTCGGTGACGAGGGCGGATTCGCTCCGAACCTCGACAACAACCGTGCCGCTCTCGAGCTGCTCATGGAAGCGATCGTCAAGGCGGGGTACAAGCCCGGAACTGACATCGCCCTCGGCATGGACGTCGCCGCGACCGAGTTCTTCGAGGACGGCAAGTACAGCTTTGAAGGCAAGAAGCTCAGCGCTGACGAGATGATCGCGTACTACACGCAGCTCGTCGCCGACTTCCCGCTCGTCACCATCGAAGACCCGCTGTCGGAAGACGACTGGGAAGGGTGGGCGGCAATCACCGCTGCGCTCGGCGACAAGGTTCAACTGGTCGGAGACGACCTGTTCGTCACCAACCCGTCGCGACTCGCGGACGGCATCGACCGTCACGTCGGAAACTCGATCCTCGTCAAGGTGAACCAGATCGGGTCGCTCACCGAGACGCTCGACGCCGTGTCGATGGCACAGCGCGCGGGGTACACCGCGGTTCTGTCGCACCGTTCGGGCGAGACCGAAGACACCACGATCGCCGACCTCGCGGTGGCGACCAACTGTGGCCAGATCAAGACCGGTGCGCCCGCCCGCAGCGAGCGCGTCGCCAAGTACAACCAATTGCTTCGCATCGAAGAGGAACTGGGCGACTCGGCGGTCTACGCAGGGCGCTCGGCGTTCCCGCGTTTCCAGGGCTAACACGCTGACAGTGAGGGGGTGCGGACACGTTCGCACCCCCTTCGCTTACCCTTGAAGAATGACCACGCCGGGACCGAAACGACCTGCTGGGCCTCCGCGCCAGCGTCGAATCCCGCGCGTGCAGATACCGCGAAACTTCGGAGACGTGTGGGCACGCCAGCTTCAGCGCTCGGGAATGTGGGCGTCACTTCTCCTCGTTGTCGCCATGGCGGTGTTTGTGTTGTTCGAGCCCGTTCAGATTTGGTTCGAGCAGCAGGCTCGAATCGGCCAATTGAAGGCCGAGGTCACAAAGTCAAAAGCCGCAGTCGCGGCAATGCAGGAAGACTTGCAACGCTGGGGGGACAAGGCGTTCGTCGAGGCACAGGCACGCCAACGGCTTCTGTTCGTGTATCCCGGGGACGTGTCCTACCTGATCGTCAACGACATCACCGTCGACGGTGATGTGTCCGTCGACGCGTCCGCGACAGTCACAACGACGGACATCAACTGGGTCGACGCGCTCATCGGGTCGTACGTAGCCGCCGCCGCGGACGGAGAGACCGAATGACCCTCACTCCCGCCACCGACCGCGACCTCGAAATCATGGAATCCCAACTGGGCCGTCCCATGAGAGACGTCGTCGGAATCGCAGCACGGTGCGTGTGTGGCGCTCCGACGGTCGTGTCGACGAAGCCGCGACTCAGCGACGGAACCCCGTTCCCCACGTTCTATTACTTGACGCATCCTGCCGCCACCGCGGCGATTTCCACGCTTGAAGCCAACGGATTCATGGCAGTCGAACAGGCGAAACTCGCCGAGGACGATGAGCTGCGCGCTGCGTATGAAGCGGCCCACCGCGCGTACATCTCGGATCGAGACGCGTACGGCAACGTCACCGAAATCGACGGAATCAGCGCGGGTGGAATGCCCGTTCGCGTCAAGTGCCTGCACGCCCTCGCCGGTCACAGTCTTGCGGCCGGTCACGGAGTCAACCCGATTGGCGATGCCGCTCTCGACGCGTGCGGGTGGTCGCCTACCGTCTGCGAATGTCTGCCCGACGACCGCGGCTAATCGCCGCCGCGCTCGCACTGCTGTTGTCGGCGGTCGCGGCTCCCGCCAGTGCCGACTCGTTTCGTTCGGCCGAATGGTGGCTTGACGAGTACGGCGTGACGAAGGCGTGGAAAACGGCAACCGGCCGCGGAATCACGATCGCCATCATCGATACGGGGATCGACGGAAGTCACCCCGACCTCACCGGCCAGGTCGTCGGCGGGACGGATGTCTCGGGCATCGGATCGTCAGATGGGCAAACTCTGCTCACACCCGAACGTGACCACGGCACCAAGGTGGCGTCGTTGGCCGCGGGTCACGGCGTCGGATCATCGGGGGTCATGGGGACGGCCCCCGATGCCAAACTCCTCAGCATCAGCGCCTCGTTTGACGGTGGCGATTCGAGCACCGACCAGCAGGTCGCCGACGGTTTGACGTGGGCAGTCGATCACGGGGCCGACATCGTCGTCATGTCGTTCGTCATGAACCGGCCGTGGTGGACTCCCGAGTGGGACGAAGCCTTCCTCAAAGCCGAGAAAGCGGGTGTGCTTATCGTCGCCGCCGCGGGAAACCGGGGGAGCGGCACCGACTCGATCGGGGCACCCGCCACAATCCCCGGAGTTCTCGCTGTAGGAGGCGTTTCACGTACAGGACGTGTCAGCACCTACGCGTCGACTCCCGGTTCGACCATCGGAGTGGTCGCCGCCAGCGAGAGACTTCCGGGGTCCATCCCCGGCGGCAAGCGCGAGATGTGGAACGGAACCTCCGGCGCTGCGCCAATTGTTGCGGGAATCGCCGCACTCGTCATGCAGGCGCACCCCGACCTCGACACCGCCAACGTGGTCAATCGGATACTGCAAACCGCGGACCCTGTCGGCAAGCGCGGAAACGTCAAATACGGCTGGGGCATCATCGACGCGTATGAGGCGGTCACTGCGGAGGTGCCATTGGTAGACGAAAACCCGCTCGGAACGATCGCGGACTGGATCTCGATGCACCGACTCGACAACTGGGAATCGACGAACATCGCGTTGCCGGTACCCGCAGTGAAAGAACCGGAACTCCCGGTGGTGGCGGTCGACGATGAAACCTGGGCGGCGTGGGACGAGGCCTGGCGAGGTGTCGTCGCACCAGCCGTCACTGTGGGAGGCATCGCCCTCTCGGTCGGAGCCATCGCGTATCCGACCGCTCGTCGACTCGTCCTGTCGCGAAGAAGGACGCCGACACAGTAGATTTGAGGGGTTGTTGTCAATTCTCAACAGGAGTTTTCGTGCCTAAAATCCTTATCGTCGGTGGTGGTTACGCCGGTTTCTACACCGCTTTCAAACTTCAGAAGCACCTTCGCCGTGGCGAAGCCGAGGTCACACTCGTTGACCCGCTTCCGTACATGACGTACCAGCCGTTCCTCCCCGAGGTCGCTGCGGGTTCGATTGAGCCGCGCCACGTCATCGTTCCGCTGCGTCGCCACCTCAAGAAGACCAACGTCGTACAGGGCAAGGTCATCGCGGTCGACCACAAGAAGAAGTCCGCGACCATCGAGCCGTCGGCCGGAAAGTCCTACACCGTCAAGTACGACCAGATCGTTCTCGCGGCTGGATCGGTCTCGCGCACGTTCCCGATCCCCGGCGTTGCCGATGAGGCAATCGGCATGAAATCGATCGAAGAAGCCGTCGCCGTTCGCGACCGCCTGATCGACAACTTCGCCAAGGCTGCCAACCTGCCCGCGGGCAAGGAGCGTGACCGCCTCCTCACCGTCACCGTTGTCGGTGGTGGGTTCGCGGGTATCGAAACGTTCGCTGAACTCCGTTCGTTGGCGTCGGGACTGCTGAAGCAGTACCCCGAGCTGACCATCGACGACACCAAGTTCCACCTCATCGAGGCGATGGGCCGCATCATGCCCGAGGTTTCACTCGAAACCTCTAAGTGGGTTTTGAAGAACCTCGCCGAGCGCAACGCGACCGTTCACCTCGACACCCAGCTGCAGTCCGCTGTCGGCGGCAAGATCGAGCTCTCGACCGGCATCAAGTTCGAGTCGGACCTCATCGTCTGGACCGCCGGTGTCATGGCGAACCCGGTCGTTCGCGCCACGGACTTCCCGATCGAAGAGCGTGGCCGCATCCGCTCGTCGGCGACTCTTCAGATCACCGACGACAAGGGCAAGGTTGTCAAGGGCGCATGGGCCGCTGGTGACAACTCTGCAGTCCCCGACCTCACCGGTGGTGGAGTTGGTGGAATGTGCGTACCGAACGCGCAGCACGCGGTGCGCCAGGCGAAGCTGATGGCGAAGAACATCGTCGCCGTGCTCCGTGGCGAAGAGCCGGTTGAGTACTTCCACAAGAACCTCGGCGCCGTCGCCGGTCTCGGCATTGGGCACGGCGTGTTCCAGTCGGGCAAGTTGGCCGTCAAGGGATTCATCGCGTGGGGAATGCACCGTGGCTACCACGGACTCGCCATGCCGATGTGGGAGCGCAAGTTCCGCGTCTTCGGCGACTGGATCCTCCAGTTCCTCGTCGGTCGCGACACGACCACCATCGCGTTACGCGAGACCCCGAACGCTTACTTCCAGGCGTTCGCATCGCGTCCCGCGCCGAAGAAGTAACAGACTTCACTCCGAAGGCCCGGCGGGACATCCCACCGGGCCTTCGGCTTTCCCGCACAATTGAATACACGCCCCAATAGCCCAACCGGCAGAGGCAGACGACTTAAAATCGTCACAGTCAGGGTTCGAATCCCTGTTGGGGCACATCATTTTCGCCGTCAGTGAAACGCGGATTTGGCGTCACCGGGCGAGCGTAGAGTGAAGTCATGGATACAACGACAATCGTCCTGCTCGTAATCGGCGGACTGGTAGTTCTCACCGGCCTCTACGTGTGGTCGACATACAACGGACTCGTCACTCTCAATGTTCGTGTTGACGAAGCGTGGAGCGACATCACCGTTCAGCTCAAGCGCCGTGCGGACCTGATCCCGAACCTCATCGAGACGGTCAAGGGGTACGCGAAGCACGAAAAGGAAGTGTTCGAGAATGTGACGGCGGCGCGAGCCGCTACGACGTCGGCGAACACTCCCGCCGAGGCCGCCGCAGCCGAAGGCATGATGCAGTCGGCACTCAAGTCAATCTTTGCCGTCGCCGAGGCATACCCGGATCTTCAGGCGAGCCAGAACTTCCAGCAACTGCAGGCGGAACTCGTCGACACCGAGAACAAAATTCAGGCCGCACGTCGCTTCTACAACGGCGGGGTCCGCGAGTTCAACACCAAGATCCTCGTTTTCCCGAACAACATCTGGGCTCGTCAGCTCGGTTTCGGCAAGCGCGACTTCTTCGAGGTCGAAAACCCCGACGCCATTGCGGAACCGCCGAAGGTTCAGTTCTAAACACCGATGTACAGCGCCATCGCCGCTAACAAGCGGAACACCGTCGTCATCATCTTTGTGTTCCTTGCGCTCATTGCGGCGCTGGGATGGCTCGCCGCGTATTACTTTGGTGGCGGGACCTGGGGAATCACGATTGCAACGGTGATCGGCGCGGGACTGTACGCCTGGTTCCAGTACTACAACGCTGGTTCCATCGCGGTCGCAACGTCGGGTGCCGTTCAGATCGAGATGAAGGACAACCCGCGATTGTGGCGGATTGTCGAAAATCTGGCAATCACGAACGGCATGCCGATGCCCAAGTTGTATGTCGTCAACGACCCCGCACCGAACGCGTTCGCGTCGGGGCGTGACCCGGAACACGCGGTCGTCGCCGCGACGACCGGGCTTCTCGACATCATGACCGACGCCGAACTCGAGGGAGTAATGGCTCATGAAATGGGTCACGTCAAGAACTTTGACATCCGCGTCAGCACGATGGTGTTCGGGTTGGTCGTCGCAATCGGGTTCATCGCCGACTTCATGTTCCGCATGGCGTTCTGGGCGGGGCAGGGCTCCCGCGGGAATGACCGTGACAACGCGGCCGGTGCCATCGCCATTGCGACACTGATTTTCGCACTGTTTGCCAGTGTCATCGCCTACCTCGTTGGGCCGCTCATTCAGGCGGGGATTTCGCGACAGCGCGAATACCTCGCCGATGCCACCGGTGCGATGACGACTCGTAACCCCGAAGGCCTCGCGAGCGCGTTGCACAAGCTTGGCGAGTACGGGCGACCGCTTCAGCGACAGTCCGCGTCGATGGCCCACATGTGGATGAGCGACCCTCTCAAGCCCGGGTTCCTTGCCCGCGTGTACGCAACGCACCCGCCGATTCCGGACCGAATCAAGCGGTTGCTCGACATCGGCGGAAAGTTCTAGCCGAAGATCTTTCGCAGATCGGCGGCGGCATCGCCCCAATCTTCGACCACTATGTTGTCGAGTCCGCGCCACGCGGCCGCTTCACGCAGATTATTCGCCAGTCGGTCGACAGCGTCCGCCGGTCGCTTCGGTTCCCAGTGAGCACTGCGAACAATCAACGTCTTTGACTTTCGGTCCGCCTTGAGGTCGGTCCTCCCGACGAGGGAATCATTCATGAGAATCGGCAGCGAGTAGTAGCCGTAAATGCGTTTCGGCGCGGGGGTGTAGATCTCGATCTTGTAATCGAAATTGAACATTCGGGATGCGCGGTCGCGATTCCATGTCACGGGATCGAAAGGTGACAGCACCGACGTTACCTGCGGAGCACGTGCCGGAATCGACGCACCCGCCAGCATGTATCCCGGCACGGGCCTTCCGTTCTTTGTCCACCCCGCGACAGACACCTCAATGACGGCACCCGCCTCAACAAGTTCGTTCAGCGCGGTTCTCGCGGGGTCGGTCTTGAATCGGAAGTAGTCGGCAATGTCCGTGAGCGTTCCGATGCCCAGAGCTCGCACCACGTCGAGTACCAGTGCTCGGCGCGCGTCCGACTCCGCTAGTGGCGCATCGATGAGGTGCTGCGGGACGACATCGGCAACCGGTGCATAGATGCGTTGAAAATTGGTGCGCCCAATCGCGGTGATGACTCCGCCCGCGAACAGGTATTCGAGAGCGAGCTTGACGTCACTCCAGTCCCACCACGACCCGCGTCGCTTCTCGCGCGGGCCTTCCAACTGGCTGAACGTCGCGTGGCCCTCATCGTGAAGGCGGGCAACCAGCGAATCGGCAAGTTTGCGGTTCTTCGCCAGCCACGCGCCGGCCCGCGAGGTCGGCTCGCGGTACGCCGCCATCTTCCACTGCCACAGCGGCCACGATTCGACGGGGATGAACGCGGCTTCGTGGGCCCAATATTCGACGTGGGTGGCGGGGGCGTGCGGAGCAAGCAACATCTGGTCCAGAACCAAAGTGTCGTACGAGCCGAGCCGAGCGAACAGGGGCATGTAGTGGCTGCGTTCGAAAACGTTCACCGAGTCGATCTGCAGAACACCCAGATTTTCGATTGCATCAGCGAGGTGGTTCGCCGTGACTCGTCCTCGCGGTCGGTGCCCGAACCCCTGCGCAACGAGGGCGAGTCGCCGAGCCTCGGCCGCAGAAAGTTCGTTCACCCTTGATACGGTAGCGTTTTCAGAGGTACATCATGACAAATCAGTTCGCCGGCCCCACTCTCGCGGAATACATCGCCGCGCGAGACGTCGTGTCCGAAGTCGCGCAAGAGACGCCCATTGAGGTATCCCGATTCCTCGGCGAGATTCTTGGTGTTCCTGTCACGATGAAATGTGAAAACCTTCAGCGCACGGGAGCGTACAAGGTTCGCGGTGCATACAACCGCATGAGCAAGTTGACCGCCGAGGAACGCGCTCGCGGAGTCGTCGCCGCATCGGCCGGTAATCACGCTCAGGGTGTTGCTCTCGCGGCACGTGAACTGGGAATCCACGCAACCATATTCATGCCGATCGGCGTCGCACTTCCCAAACTTCTCGCCACTCGCGGATACGCGGCGGACGTCGTGTTGCGCGGCGTTGTCTTCAATGAGTCGCTCGACGCCGCAAAGGATTTCGCCGAGAAGTCGGGCGCCATCTTTATCCCTCCGTTCGACAATCACGATGTCATCGCCGGTCAAGGGACAGTTGGGCTCGAGATCATGGAGCAGGTTCCTGACGTCGAGACGGTCATCGTTCCCATTGGTGGCGGTGGACTCATCGCTGGTGTCGCCTCGTCGATGAAACAGCAGGCCGCGGCTGAGGGTCGCACCATTCGCGTCATCGGTGTTCAGGCCGCCAACGCTGCCGCGTTCCCTCCTTCAATGAAGGCAGGAGAACCGACGACGATCGAGGTCAAGGCGACTATCGCTGACGGGATTGCCGTTTCGCGACCGGGAGACCTTCCGTTCGAGATCATCAAGGACGCCGTCGACGAGATTGTCACGGTCAGCGACGACGACATCGCCCGCGCACTGCTCATGCTTATTGAACGCGCCAAACTCGTTGCCGAGCCTGCCGGCGCCGCGGGAGTCGCGGCGATCCTCGCGGGCAAGATTGACGCCGTCGGTCCGACAACGGTCATCATTTCGGGCGGGAACATCGACCCCAAGTTGATGGAGCGCGTAATCTCGCGCGGTCTCATCGCGTCGGGGCGTTACCTGCACATCCTCATCCCGCTTCCCGACCGTCCCGGTCAGTTGGCGCGCGTGTCAGAGATCGTCGCAGGTCAGAACGCGAACGTCATCGAAGTTCTGCACACGCGTCACGGAACCGGGCTGCAGATCAACCAGGTGCAGTTGTCTGTCGACATTGAAACCCGCGGCCCCGAGCACTCGGAGCAGGTTTTGCAGGCGCTTCGCGACGAGGGCTTCGAGCCCCGCGTCGAGTTCTAACTAGCCGAGGAACGGCTCGATCGCAATAATCTCGACCGCGATCTCGGCACCGCTTGGCGCTGTGAAAGTCGTTGTGTCGCCCGGCTCAAGACCCAGAATCGCAGAGCCGAGAGGGCTGTTCTCGCTGTAGACGTCCAGTTCGGTGTCGCCTGCGATTTCGCGCGACCCGAGGAGGAACTTTTCTTCGTCACCGTGAATGTGTGCGGTGACGACGGTTCCGGACGCGACGCGCGACGCGTCGACCGCCTCGACTCCGACGTGCGCGTGCTTGAGGATTTCGGTCAGTTCACGGATGCGGGCCTCAATCTTGCCCTGTTCGTCCTTCGCTGCGTGATAGCCACCGTTCTCTTTGAGGTCACCCTCCGACCGCGCCGCTTCAATTCGCTTGACGATCTCGTCGCGGCCCGTCGTCGACAGCGTTTCGAGTTCGAGCGCGAGTCGGTCGAACGCTTCTTGGGTGAGCCACATCGGGGCCATAGCGGTACTCCTT
>JBEGTE010000021.1:0-9680 GCA_041179605.1 Actinomycetota bacterium
CCCCCTTCCCCAAGGAGAACCTGTGAAGAAGACCTTCGCGACCTCGGCCATCGCCACGATTGCCGCAGCCAACCTCATTTTCAGCGCGCCTTTCGCTAACGCGGCGACCACCTACACGGTCGACCGTGCCGCGGAGAGCGGCGGGATGTACATGACAGGCGGAAACGTTTCCGAGTTCGACGGTAAAGCTATCGTCAAGCGTCGAGACGAGTCATTCATTTACCACTTGATGGCAACCGATCGTTCGACGAACACAACCGTAGACCTGGTCTCCGCGCTTTTGTCGGACGGGCGATATTTCCTGAGCGACAACAGCGTCGACACGAGCGTGGTTTATGACGGCAAATTCTGGGATTGGGTGGGTGACGACCTCGAGGGCGGCTACGACCTGCTTTACTCTGACGGGACCGTTGCGGGTACCGGCGTCGTAGAAATCGACTGTGAAGATCCTTACATGGATTCGCCGATTGGCGTGAGCGATGGCATCTACTTCATTGCCACCGACAGCGTCACCGACAACGAGGAACTTTTTTTCTTTGACGGCTCGACCGTGACCGACATGAACGTCACTGACGGCGGATCCGGTTCTAACCCGGAAGGCCTTCGCGAATTCCAGGGCAAGGTATCGTTTGTTGCCGTCAACCAGACTGACCAGAACATCAAGCAGTACACGGCGGTCGCCGGTGTAAAAACCCTTGTCGGCGAAGTGGCGGGCATGTGGAGCTCGGATTTTGAGCTCGACGGGCCCGATGTTAACGCAAACCACGCTTATGCATTCACCTACGACTACAACACTGAGACGAGCAGCCTGTGGTGGACGGATGACGTAGACGCCCCATACGAACTGGTCACCGATGAAGCCGGCGATTCTGGTGCGTTCTTCAACGGTAAGTACTACTTTGACGGAGTATTCGTATCCGGCAGTTACACGGGACTTGCGTCCGCGGTCGGCAGTGTCGTCAATGTCGACCCCGACTTCATCTACCCCGGTAGCTTCTACGTTCTCGATGACGTGATGTACTTCGGTGCCTACGATGACACGAATGAAACCCACTGGAACCTTTACGTGATGGGCACCGACGGTGTTGTCCACTTGGTTCTTCAAGACTGGGACAGCGGAACAGGCGCTGGGGTTGGAGACTCATTCTTCTTCCAACATGATGGCGGGGTCAGCGATAGCGAGCTCTGGGTTGCCGACGCGGATGGCGCACGTCTCGTGAGCAACATTCGTGAAGACGGCGAGTCCGACCCCTCCATGTTCGGTGTCGTCGGTGACGAAGTCTGCTTTGGCGCATTCCCTCCTCCGGTAGAAGTTGAGGCCTACGACCTGTACTGCGTGAGCGGATCTGCACTCGCCGATACTGGCGTCGACGGCGGCGCCATCGGCGCGGTCGGTGTTGTCACGCTGCTCGTTGGTGGTGGACTCGCTGTAGTCCGTCGCCGCGCTCGCATCACCGAGTAATCGCAAAATTCACCGCGAAGGCCGTCCGGAAAAACGGGCGGCCTTCGTCATTAGCCGGGAACGACCGCGGTGACGATGCCGAGACCCAAGATTAGCGAACCCCCGATGACACGGATCGTGACGAGTCGCTGCGGGGACCTCGCAAACCAGTCCCTCGCCGCGCCAGCGGCGAGGGCGTAAATCGCATCTCCCGAAATTCCGAAGAAGACGAATACAAACCCGAGTTCGACCATCTGCCACACGATTGGTCCCGCCGAAGCGCTGACGAATTGGGGGAAGATTGCGGTGAAGAACACGATGGTTTTGGGGTTCGAAATTCCGACGATGATTGACTCGCGCAACACGTGGGTGGACTTGGGCTGCTCGACGGGTGTCGTGATGTCGAGTCCGTCGCGACGGTGGCGTATCGAGTTGATTCCCAGGTAGACGAGGAACGCGGCTCCCGCGAGCCGAATCGCGTGCATCAGTACTTCATTGGCTTGGATGAGCACCCCGAGCCCCACCGCGACGGCGAGCGCCTGGACGAGAACGCCGACCCCATTCCCCACAACGGTGAGGACGGCACCGCGCTTTCCAAGAACCAGAGCTCGTGAAATTGCGAACATGACCGACGGCCCCGGGATCGCAATGATCACCAACGAGAACGCGATGAACGGAAGCAGGTTCTCGATGGGTACCACAAAGTCAGTCTAGGACTCCCCTACAGTGAATGACATGGATGTTTCTGGAACGCGAATTCTCGTCACCGGTGGTACAGGTGAACTCGGCCGGCGAATTGCCGCGCGCTTGCGTGATGCTGGTGCTCGCACAGTCGTTGCGGGACGTCCCGGCGAGCGGCTGACCGACGCCATGTCGCATTCTGAGGCTTACGGCGTGGACCTTTCGGCCGCTGGCGCCGGGAACGCACTCATAGAGGCGGTTCGCGCAACAGGAGCGATTGACGGACTCGTGCTAGCTCACGGAATCGTGGCATTTGGAAACGTGGCCGACACCCCACTGGACGCGGTGAACGCGCTCACCGCCGTGAACCAGACAAGCGTGGCAGACATTGTGATGTCGGCAATACCGTCACTTCGAGAGTCCAAGGCAACCGGAAACGAGCCATTCATCGCAACGATTTCCGGCGTCATCAGCGAAAGCGCTGTCGCGGGGATGGCAAGTTACGGCGCGTCGAAGGCGGGGCTGCGGCACTTCGTTGCGGCAGCGCAGCGAGAATTGCGTCGTGACGGCATCCGAATTTTTGACACGCGTCCTCCTCACACTGAAACGGGACTCGCCTCTCGCGCAATAGTTGGTCACGCACCTAACTTCCCCGCAGGGGCTGACCCCGATGCGGTCGCCGCCCGCATCGTCGAGGCGATCCTCACGGGTGAAACGGACGTACCCTCAACGTCGTTCTGATTCCGATCGCCGGAACGCCAACACCTCAACTTGAGGTTCAAGGTGAGGTGAATTAACAAATCCATCCGAGTTGGTCGAAACGTTTCCCCTATGTTTTTGACTATGTCAAATACCACCTCTGCAATCGAAACCAACGACGTTGCCCCCATCCCTGCGGGCGAACGTCACGGCAAACCGTGGCACCTCTTTACTGTGTGGTCGTCACCTAACCTCGAATTCGCCACCATCTTCATCGGTGCGCTGGCGGTCTTCGCAGGTCTCAACGTCTGGCAAGCGATTCTTGCCGTCACCCTCGGAAACGCACTCGCGGCGATCACGCACGGCTGGTTCTCCAGCTGGGGCCCCAAGCTCGGCGTACCCCAGATGGTTCTGGGTCGAACCGCGTTCGGACGAAAGGGCAACGCCCTTCCCGCCGCGACCTCGACTCTCGTCGCGGGTATCGGATGGTTCGCGGTCAACACGACCTCGGGCGCATTCGCGCTGACCTCGCTGACCAACTTGGCTGTTCCCGTCTCGGTGACCATCATCATCTTGGTTCAGGTCGTTGTCGCGTTCATCGGTCACAATTTCATCCAGAAGTTTGAGCGTTATGCGTTCTTCTACCTCGCCGCTGTGTTCGCCGTTGTTGCGGTGATCGTTGTCAGCCAGGGCAAGTTGGACGCAAACCCTGCTGACGGATTCCAGTGGGGCGCCTTCTCAGTCGGCGTCGCTCTTGCCTACGGTTACACCCAGGGATGGACGCCGTTCGCCGCCGACTTCACCCGTTACCTGCCGGCGAACTCGTCGCCGAAGGCAGTCGGGCTCGCGGCCGGACTCGGAAACTTCACCGCAACCACGCTTCTCATGAGCGTCGGTGCGGTGGCGTGGAGTGGCGTTGTTGGCGAAGGTCTGCCGACATCCGCCTTCACCGCTGTGCTGCCGGAATGGCTCGCAGTTCTCACCCTGATCGGAATCGCGGTTGGTTCAGTTTCCGCCAACGTACTCAACATCTACTCGGGAACCATGTCCTTCATCGCGGCCGGCGTCAAGCTCGGTTTCAAGACCCGTCGCGCCATCATGGTCATCCTCGCGGGCGTCATCGGCGGTGGGCTGTCGTACCTCGCAGTGGAAGACAACTTCCGCTTCATGTTCGAGTTGTTCCTGCTCACCGTCGGTTACTGGCTGGCACCGTGGGTCGCGATTCTCGTCGTCGACCGCATCCTGCGTAAGGGTCAGGACATCACGCCGCTCATCGCCGACAACAGCAAGCACGAGAACTGGATTGGGCCGTTCACCTTCGTGGTGACCACCGCCGTCTCGATCTACCTGTTCGCCAAGGCCGAGATGCCCACCGTACAGTTCTACGGAATCTTCACGGGCCCGGGTGCTGAAAACGGCGACTGGACAGCTCTTGCTGGCGGACTGAGTGCAGCGGCGCTGTACTTCATCCTGTTCAAACTGTTCGGCAGCAACAAGAAGCAGTAAGGAACACAGGCAATGGAAATCGAAGTAGGGCGTATCTACCCGACTGACGCCGACAAAATGGACGTCGCCATTGCCGAAGCTCGAAAGGGCGGTGCCGAAGGGGGAATTCCCATCGGCGCCGCCCTGTTCGACGAAGAAGGCCGGCTGCTCGGCAGCGGCCACAACCTGCGTGTTCAAGAGGGCGATGCGTCCATGCACGGCGAAACGAGCGCATTCCGCAACGCCGGTCGCCAGCGCAGCTACCGTAAGGTGACCCTTGCCACCAGTCTCTCCCCCTGTTGGTACTGTTCGGGACTGATCCGCCAATTCGGAATCGGCCGCGTGCTCGTCGGAGACGACAAGAACTTCATGGGCGGCCAGGATTGGGTTGCCGAACACGGCGCCGAAGTCCACGTCATGAACGTGCCCGAACTCATCCAGATGATGGGCGACTTCATCGACGAGAATCCCACCCTGTGGAACGAAGACATCGGCGAGGACTAGCCCTCCCGACGACTGGAATATGTCCGTGAACGGATACGCAGACCCACGTTTCGCTTCCGCCGCGGATCGATTCGACGCGGCGATAGCGTCTCAACAGTCGGGTGGAGCCGCGTTCTCGGTTTACGTCGACGGTGCGTGTGTCATCGACCTGCACGGTGGCGAATCTCGGCCGGGGGTTTCTTGGGACAAAACGACTCTGTCGTTGATGTTCTCCAACACAAAGGGCTTCGTGTCGGTACTCGTCGCGAAGTTGGTCGAGGACGGCGCACTCAATCCCGACCAGACCGTTTCCCACTACTGGCCCGAATTTGAGAGGGTCAGCGCGACGTTGACCGTCTCCCAGCTGATGGAACATCGGGCCGGTTTGTCGGCGGTCCGAGCGGACTTAACTCGTGACGATGTGCTCGACCACGACAGGCTGATCGCGGTTCTCCTCAACCAAGAACCGCTCTGGGAGCCGGGAACCGGGTATGCGTACCACGCAATCACGTTCGGAACACTCGCCGACGAATTGATTCGCCGCGTCGACGGTCGCACCGCCAGCGAAATGTTCCGCGACGTATTTGCTCGACCACTCGGTGTGGATGCGTGGATCGGTCTGCCCGAATCTGAACAGCAGCACGTTGCCGAGTTCTCTGTTTCGGCCCCGATACAGGCGGCCGATGCAGAACCCGGAACACACGCGTATTGGGCGGAGCGCGCACTTACCTTTGGCGATGTGTTCCCGCTTCGCACCATTGGAATGCCCGGGGTAGGGTTCAACGACCCCGCCGTCCACCGCGCCGAACTGCCGGGCGCGAACGCCATCTCGACCGCACGCGGCATCGCGAAAATGTGGTCATCGGTTGTCACCCCGACCGACGGTGTCAGAACCGTATCGGACGAGACGGTCGACCTTCTCACTGTGAAGCGCGTCAACGGCCCGTCGGTGTGGGGCGAACCCGGCCCCTGGTCCGATCGCGGCTTCGGGGTCATGTTGGCGACTCCTGGTCGACCACCATTGCTGTCCGAATCATCCTTTGGTCACGACGGTTTCGGCGGTCAGGCGGGATGGGCGGATTCGCGCCATCGAGCGGGAATCGGCTTTGTCACAAATCACCTCACCACAGGGCCTCACGAACACGAACGCTGGCTCTCGCTCGTCGCAGAAGTTCGTCGCGTCCTCGAAAAGGGTTAGCCGAACCGCCGCCACACCAGGCGTAGAGTGGAAATATCCGCTGAAATGCGGGACCTCAACGAAGAGAGAAGTAATGCCAGAAACACCAATGCCCAAAGCAACGCTTAAGCGAAACCTCGGCCTCTGGGCCATCGTCGGACTTGGTTTGGGGTACATGACCCCGACCGTCGTCTTCGACACTTTCGGTCTTGTCGCCGAAGAATCCAACAACGTTGTGCCGATGGCGTACGTTGCAGCGCTCGTCGTCATGCTGTTCACTGCGATCAGCTACGGCAAGATGGCCGGAGCGTTCCCGTCCGCGGGTTCCGCGTACACATACGCCAAAGAATCGATCCACCCCAACGTCGGATTCCTCGTCGGTTGGACGTCGATGATGGACTACATCTTGTTGCCTCTAGTCAACATCATCATCGTGCGTTCGTACATGGAATCTTTCTTCCCTGACGTGCCTGGTTGGATTTGGGTTGTTGCCTTCACCGCAATTGCCACCGGAGTCATCTACTTGACCATGCGCGGAACGTCGAACATGAACAGCATCCTGCTGATCCTCGCGATTGTTGCGATGGTCGTATTCGTCGCGATGGTCATCGTTCAACTCGCACAGGGAGAAGGATCCGGAACACTCGTTTCGGCGACGCCGTTCTTCCACGACAACGTCGAACTCGGGCTCATCCTCACCGGTGCGACCATGGTCTGCTTCTCGTTCATCGGTTTTGACGCGGTCACGATGTACGTCGAAGAGGCCCGCACCCCCAAGGTTGTCCCCCGGGCAATCCTGCTGACGGTGCTCATCGGTGGAGTCATCTTTGTTGTGACCTCGTACTTCACGCAGTTGCTGTTCCCCGATTACATGGCGTTCGACCCGGCCGGAGACCGTCAGTACCTCGACGACTCGACGCTGCCGATCATTGGTGAACTCGTCGGTGGACAGACGATGAAAATCGTCCTCACCGCAGCTGGTTTCGCCGCTACCATCGCGTCGCTTCTCGCGTCGCAGGCGTCGGTCGCCCGCATGCTGCTCGTCATGGGTCGCAACAGCGTGCTTCCGAAGAAGTTGTTCGGTTACGTCAACCCCAAGACGGCAACCCCGACGTTCAACATCATCCTCGCGGGTGTTGTGTGTGCGCTCGGTGTGTGGCTCACGCTGGAAAACGTCATCGACTACATCAACTTCGGTGCGCTCATCGCGTTCAGCTTCGTGAACATCTCCGTGTTCGCGTGGTTCGCGATCCGCCAGGGTCGTCGCAAGACGGCCTCGGACATCGTCAAGTTCACCGTCCTGCCGCTGTCCGGACTCCTCATGACCGTCATCCTGTGGGTCAACCTCAGCGAAACCGCACTCATCGGTGGACTCGTGTGGGCGGGAATTGGTCTTGCTTACCTCGCGTTCTTGACCGGCGGCTTCCGCAAGAAGGTACAGGGCTTCGACGAGGCTCACCCGGTCACCGGATTCAACAAGACAATCGACTAGTCGATTCGTTCAAGGCGGGGCGTTCGGGAGACCGAGCGCCCCGTTCTCGTTCACAACAAAAGCCTCGGGACTTGTACACCCGGAACCCATTGATTGAGCGACTGTGGAACGAAACGCCAGAAACCTCCTGAACTCCGGCAGTACGCCGTCGCCCACAAATACCAGGGAAAAGCTCTGCAAATACCTGCAAATGTAGGCAACCACATGCAAAAGACTCCCCGCCAACGGCTGGTATCGTTGGCATCGCATAAAGTCTCGCGTACCACCGGTCGCTCGTTAATTGGGAGGTTGCTTAGCCGTGAAAAAAAATATTTTGGCTGGAGCTACGCTGGCCACCACCATGGCGATCGGACTTGCAAGTCCCGCGTCAGCGACCAACTACGTCGTAGACGGAACATTGTGGTCAGTCATGCTGGGTGCTAACCACGCTTTCTATCAGATCGGCGCCGGCGGTGATGGCGACACTCCCCCATTTGCGGCCTACGCGGGCGACCGGATGACGCTTGAATTCGAGGATCCGGCCAACCCAGGAGTTTATCTTCGACCAGAATGCGCCAGTCCTGAAACCGCAACGCTCGAGGACGACGGCGATCAATTGATCGACTGTAACGATCCCACACCCTTGCTTGACGGAAATCTCACCTGGGATGGCGACATCAAGATTTTTTCCGGTGACTACCAAGGGCTCGTTGGCCGGCTGACGTATGTGATGACAAACTCAGGCAATTCCCCGTTGACTCTTAACATGCGTTACTTCGTAAACACAGAAGAATGCAATTCAGTCGTCGGTAATGTGGCGACGTCGTCTGGAGACCTTGTCGCAAGCGAAGCCGATTCCTGGCTGCTGTGCAACAACCTCAACGAAGCTCTCGAAGGAATCGTATGGGGCAACAACTTCGCCGAATTGGTGACGGACAACGCGCTAACGCCGGATCCGACGGGGACTGACATTTATTACATCTTCAACGATGGTGTTGTTCTCGATCCTGCCCAGACAGCGACATTTGTGTTCTACCTTCACTCAGAAGGCGCGACGGACCACGGGGCCACCTTAGGCGACACCGACGAGGCGATCACGTCGAACATGAACACGTATTTCGATCTGAGCACGTTGGGCTCGTCACGACTGTGGGAAGGTTTGACCAGCGCCGATAATTGGTCTTTGACCGCTCCATCGGCAGAAGAGCCCCTCGCAGATACTGGCTTTGACTCGAGCGGATTGGCTGTCGCTGGGTTCGCGCTCGCTGGTCTCGGTGTTGCGATGTTTGCCCGCCGTCGCGCGCAGACATAGCATGCGGGTCAGCGACCGGACTCAGTAGCGGCCGGGCGGGATCTTCTCGACGCATCTAAGACCTTCGCGTGGACGACGAGTTCCCCTTCCGTCTCTCCCTTGATGACCTCACGTGGACCTAACCCGTGATTCTCCGTTGAACCCAAATGGCTCAATGAGGCTTAAACTACGTAAGCAAAAGAAAAGCCCCGGTCGTGGAGGACCGGGGCTTTCGTACACCCCCCGGGACTTGAACCCGGAACCCACTGATTAAGAGTCAGTTGCTCTGCCAATTGAGCTAGAGGTGCGTGTGCTTGCGCAACCCAACAACAATAACAGCGGGAGTGCCGTCCGACAAAATCGCGGGCGATCCCGGAGCAGGCCTCTGGTCCTTAGGCGGACCTAGAATTTTGTACCGCCTCACCCATTGCGCAAATTTTGTCTAATTTGTACAATTTATACATGAACAAGATTTCTTCCACCGCTGCTCGTCAGAACTGGGCAGACACCGTCGAAAAGGCGCGGGACGAACCAATCATCATCACCGAACATGGCAGAGAGACTGTTGTGGTGATGGACGCGGTACTCGCGAAGCTGGCGCTCCAAGTCCTGGAAGATGCTTATGACGTCGAACAAGCGACAAAGGCCCTCGAAGAATTTGAGCGTTCAGGGATTTCGTTCACGCTGGAAGAAGTAGCCGCAGAACTGGGTATCGAACTTGGCTGAGGCCTACACCGTTCGGTTCCTGCCGCCAGCAGAAAAGGCTCTTTCAAGAATCCATCCGGTTGCGCGTCAGAAACTGGTTTTGGCGGCGCAAGCGTTGAGCCACAACCCATTTCCGTCACAAGCAAAGAAGATCGTTTCACCACGGGAAATGTTTCGAATTCGCGTTGGTCAGTATCGAATTGTCTACACCGTCCACAACGACGAGCTAATCGTGCTCATCGTCACG
>JBEGTE010000022.1:0-9643 GCA_041179605.1 Actinomycetota bacterium
CCACCGGCTGTATCGTGCGTGTGGACGTGAACGGGCAGGTCGAATCGTTCGCGTAGAGCACCGACCAGCTTCGTCGCGGCGCCGGCACGAAGAAGCCCTGCCATGTCCTTGATGGCGAGGATGTGCGCGCCTGACTTCACAATCTCGTCGGCCATCGACAGGTAGTAGTCGAGCGTGTAAATATCTTCTGCAGGATTCAGCAAGTCGCCGGTGTAGCAGAGCGCGACTTCAGCGACCGCGGTCCCCGTCTCCAACACAGCGTCAATCGCGGGTCGCATCTGCGCGACATCGTTGAGGGCATCGAAGATTCGGAAAATGTCGACACCGGTATCGGTCGCTTCACGGATGAATGCCTTTGTCACTGCCGTCGGATACGGCGTGTACCCGACCGTGTTGCGTCCACGAACGAGTGCTTGAATGGCGACGTTGGGAAGCGCTTCACGCATCTCCGCGAGTCGATCCCACGGGTCTTCACCGAGGAAACGGAGCGCAACGTCGTAGGTCGCACCGCCCCAGGCCTCAACCGAAAAGAGTTCTGGTGTCAATCGAGCCACGTGCGGCATGACCGCAGTGAGGTCCCGTGTGCGGACACGCGTAGCGAGAAGGCTCTGGTGCGCGTCGCGGAAGGTGGTGTCCGTCACAGCAAGTGGGACCTGTGCGCGAATCGCCTCAGCGAACTTGACGGGTCCGAGTTCCTGAAGTCGGTTACGCGAGCCCATGGGCGCTGCGGTGGTGAGGTCGACCATCGGAAGTTTGGTTGCGGGATCGAATGCTCCCTCGCCCGTCCCGTTCGGACGATTGACGGTTGTCTCGGCCAGGTGCGTGAGGATCTTCGTTCCGCGGTCTTGGCTGACTCGGGCGCTCATCAGCTGTGGTCGCTCGTCGATGAAGGATGTCGACAAGTCTCCAGCGATGAAGTCTGGGTCATCGAGGAGGGCCTGCAGGAATGCGATGTTTGTCGTGACGCCGCGGATGCGGAATTCGGCCAGACCGCGGCGGGCACGGGCGACAGCAGCACCAAAAGTTCTGCCGCGAGTCGTCATCTTGGCCAACATCGAATCGAAATGAGGCGAAACGCGAGCACCCTGAGCGACACTTCCACCGTCGAGTCGGACTCCGGCACCACCCGGCGAGCGGTAGGTGGAGATGCGACCGGTGTCAGGTCGGAATCCTGCGGTCGGGTCTTCGGTTGTGATGCGGCACTGAAGCGCTGCCCCGCGAACTACGAGGGTTTCTTGCGACAGCCCGAGTGACGACAAAGTTTCGCCACTCGCAATGAGCATCTGCGACTGGACCAAGTCCACGTCGGTGATTTCTTCGGTGACGGTGTGCTCGACCTGGATGCGCGGGTTCATTTCGATGAACACGTGCTGGCCGGCTCGGTCACCAGCGGTGTCGAGCAGAAACTCGACGGTACCGGCATTGACGTAACCGATCGACTTCGCGAATGCGACCGCGTCACGGAACATCGCCTGTCGAATCGAGTCGTCCAGGTGGGGCGCAGGAGCGATTTCGACTACCTTCTGGTGCCGACGTTGCACAGAGCAATCTCGCTCAAAAAGGTGCATGGTGTCGCCCGTCGCGTCAGCAAGAATCTGAACTTCGATATGGCGGGGACGGAGCACGGCTTGTTCAATGAACATGCGCGCATCGCCAAACGCTGTCTCAGCTTCGCGCATTGCCGCTTCGAGCGCAGGGCGTAGATCGGCTGCTGTCTCGACTCGACGCATGCCGCGCCCGCCACCGCCCGCGACGGCTTTCGCAAAGACGGGGAACCCAATTGTGTCGGCGAATGCGACAAGAGTGTCGATGTCGGTCGTCGCGTCGCAGGACTGCAAGACAGGAACGCCCGCCGCAATCGCGTGTTCCTTCGCGGTGACCTTGTTGCCCGCCATTTCGAGAACGGTGGCACCGGGTCCGATGAAGGTGATGCCATTCTCGGCCGCGGCGCGCGAAAGTTCGGGGTTTTCACTGAGGAACCCATAACCGGGGTAAATCGCGTCTGCACCCGATTCGCGTGCGACACGAATAATTTCAGCGATGTCGAGGTACGCACGCACGGGGTGCCCCACCTCGCCGATTTGGTAAGCCTCATCGGCCTTGAAGCGGTGCGTCGATTCACGGTCTTCATATGCAAAAACGGCAACTGTCTTGGCGCCGAGCTCGAAGGCTGCACGGAACGCACGAATCGCAATTTCACCGCGGTTGGCGACAAGAATCTTGCTAAACATGGTCCTCCTCTGCAGCACGATGAGCCTCGGGTCAGGCGCAATCAAGAGTTCCAGCCTACTTGACGGCTAAAGTGGAGTCCGTGCAGGTTGTCAGCGTGAGCTCTCTCAAGGGCGGGGTCGGAAAGACCACGATCACCCTCGGTCTCGCGTCCGCCGCGTTCGCGCAGGGACTTCGCACTCTCATCATCGATATGGACCCGCAGTCCGACGTGTCGGCAGCTCTCGCGTCACGTTCGACGCACGGATTCACCATCGAGACGGTTCTCAAGTCCGCGACGAAGAAGAACGTTCGCCAGGCGATTATCCCGAGCTCGTGGACGGGACCCGGCGACGTTTCCGTCGACGTGTTGATGGGATCGCAATCGTCGGCGAATCACGACATCCCGAACCCCACCAAGAATGAACTGTGGCGGCTCGAGGAGGCACTCGTCCTCGTCGAGAAGAATTACGACCTCGTCCTCATCGACTGCCCCCCGTCGTTCAACGCACTCACGCAGACGGCGTGGACCGCATCGGACGCTGTCGCCATCGTCGCCGAACCGGGACTTTTTTCGGTGACCGCCGTGCACCGAACCCTTTTGGCGCTGGAGTCGATGCGTCAACAGATGTCACCGCGACTTCGAACCGCGGGTGTCATCATCAACCGTTACCGCCCGGACAGCCGCGAACACCAGTTCCGCATGGGCGAAATGGACCAGTTGTTCGGTCAGCACATTCTCTCCCCCACCGTCGACGAGACGTTGACGATGCAACAGGCGACGGGTGCGGCGACACCGATCCACCGTTGGCCTGGCGAACTGGCGCAAACGCTGGCGCAGAAGTTCGATCTGCTTCTTCGGCAGATTCTCAGCGAAAACCGCGGCTAGGAAGCGCGCGTTGCTCGCTTGGCGGCGAGCTCGTCGACGGTGGTGCTGACGGGCGCGGCGTCGAACTCGATGAGAGTCGTCTCGACTTCACGGAGGACTGCACCGACGGCGATTCCGAAAACGCCCTGACCGCGGTTGACGAGGTCAATGACCTGATCACTCGACGTGCATAGGTAAACCGAGGCTCCGTCGCTCATGAGCGTGGTGCCGGTGAGGTCGTCGATTCCGGCCGAACGGAGTTGTTCGACTGCGACGCGAATCTGCTGAAGCGAGATTCCCGTGTCGAGAAGTCGCTTGACAAGTTTGAGAACCAGAATGTCGCGGAATGAGTAAAGGCGCTGCGAGCCCGATCCCGACGCGTTCTGAACGGTGGGTTCGACGAGTTCGGTACGTGCCCAGTAGTCAAGCTGACGGTAAGAAATGCCGGCGGCCTTGGCCGCGACAATACCGCGGTAGCCTTCGGCTGCGTCGCCGAGGTTCTGCGTCATGTCACTCATTCTGCACCAACCTTCACCTTCTACTTGAGAGTTAATGTCTCCACTGTAGTGACGGAACCGTCACGTGCAGCGAAACGCTGTGGGCGTGTCGCGTTAGTCAATCGACTCGTCTACCGACCTCATCATTACAGCCAAGCGCACTTTTTCGAGATTCACAGCGAGGTCACGGGCCATATCGATGGCCTTCTGACGCCCAACTCTACTGGAACTCTTCGCAACGGGAAGAACCACGCTGCGCAGGGTAGCGGCATCCTTCTCAGCTTGAACCTTGAGCGTGCGCAAGTGACGCGGCTCAAGCCCGGATTTTTTGAGCTCAACGAGCGCCGACAAAATCGTAAACGACTCTTCTCCGTAAATCTCGGCGGGGACAATGAGCCCCATCGTCACCGCGTCATTGAGGAGAGCGGCGGTCGCGCCAGTCTTTGTCAGCATCTCCGAACGTGTGTATCGAACCTCGATCGAGAGCATCGACTCGACCGTGAGTTCTGCACCACTCGGCAGCGCCGGCTTCTTGCCCGCATCGACATCGTCGAGAATCCCTTGGATGACCTTGTGCGGAAGGAAGTAGTCGCGCTGCAGCGTGAGAACCATGCGAATTCGCGATACGTCAAATGCCGTGTAGGAACGGTAGCCGCTTGCGAGTCGAGTTGGGCTGATGAGCCCTTCATCCTCGAGGTAGCGGAGCTTCGTCGACGTCAGGTCGGGAAACTGGATACGAAGTTGCGTCAGGACTTGGCCGATGGATTGCCCTGTCGGGGCTGCGCCGACTTTCTGTGCTCCCATGGCTTATGCGCCCGCGGGGAGGTCGTGGCGCGACGGGAAGAACGTCATGCGATATTTACCAATTTGAACTTCGGAGCCGTCAACCAGGTCGCCGTCCGACACGCGTTCGCCGTCGAGGTAGGTGCCGTTCAACGAGTCAAGGTCGCGAATCGCGAACGAGGTCCCGGTGCGGACGATTTCCGCGTGACGGCGTGACACGGTGACGTCGTCAAGAAAGATGTCGGCCTCGGGGTGGCGACCAGCCACAGTCGTTTCCGAGTCAAGCAGGAACCGCGCTCCTACGGTCGGGCCGCGACGGACGACAAGCAACGCGCTCCCCGAGGGAAGCGCAGCGACGGCGGCCTGTTCCTCTGCCGTTGCGGCGGCTTCGAGATCGGCGAGACGTGCAGCAAAATCACTACCGAAGTGCTCGGTGCTGTGCTGGTCGTCGTGGTCGTGCATCATTCCTCCGCTCACTACCCTAACCGATTGAGACGGCGGCTTTGACGGCCGGGAGCGCGGAGTAATTGGGGAATGTAGGTGAATCCGGCGAGCCAATATAGCACCGCGCCGGACGCGCCGAGAATCCAGCCAAGCACCGCGAGAGACACCGCCGCGGTCAACAGAACGTGGCTGAGAACAATGACGGGGAATGCGACAAACAGCACAAACGTGGCCGTCTTTCCGACGAAGTTGACGCGTGGGAAGTCGGCGATCCGAACCCCCCGAACAAGCACGATGGCGAGCAACAGAACGTCTCGCGCCATGATCGCGAACAACAGAGGCCACGGAATCATCTCGCGAACCGTCAATCCGATAACGCTTGCTGCGATGAAGAGTCGGTCGGATGCAGGGTCGAGCAGTGCACCGAGGCGGGTCACCTGGTTGTACGTACGCGCGATGAACCCGTCGATGAAATCAGAGGCCGTGGCGATGATGAGCACTGCGAGGGCGGGGCCGTCCTGACCGGACACCAGTAACCAGTAGAAGACCGGAACGAACGTCAGCCGGATGAACGAGATGACATTCGGGACAGTCCAGATGCGGTCTAGTCCGGTGCGTGTCATACCTGCGATTGTAGTCGGAGTGTTGCTCGGCTAACAGTGGTCAGGCTCGTGCCACATCCAAACCTCGCGCTTCAGGTTCACCACCACAACGCAACGTTCTCAGAGCACTGACGTGGACTGGCAGGCAAACCTCGCCCTCTCGGCGCAGTCGCTAGGCCTTCGCGGCGACGGGCTTACGCCCCGCGACGATGCTGCGCAGGAACATCGACATGACGGGTACCGCGTAGCCGACCCACGCGACGACCTCGAACAGCGTCGGGTTTGCGCGGTAACTGAACAGTCCGTACAGAAGTGATCCGACAATCGTCTCTTTGCCGAGCCACGCTGTGGCGTCATAAATCGGGTCACCCTCGGGGAGAACTCCGACCTCTTGGAATTCGTGGATTCCGTAGGCGAAAATGCCAGCGGCGACGATGATGAGAGCCGCGCCCGTCCACTGGAAGAAAACTCGCAAGTTGATGGTGAGCGCCCCACGATAGAACAACCACCCGAGCGCGATGGCGACACCGATTCCCAGGAACACGACCGAGGTCGACACAATCGATTCTCCCGACGCGTTGACGGAGGCCCACACGAACAACGCAGTCTCGACGCCTTCACGCGCGACGGCCAAGAATCCGACCAGGGCGATCGCGAAAGAGTTTTTGCCGAAGCTGGATGCAAGATTCCCCTCGAGTTCACTCTTGAGGTTGCGTGCGGTTTTCGCCATCCAGAAAACCATCCAGGTGATGAGCACTGCGGCGAGAACGGACAACGAACCGGAAAGGATTGGCGCGATGGACTCGCTCGACTCCCCTACGCCAAAGAGGAGCACTGCTCCGGTGATAGCCGACACGACGATCGCGGCCGAAACCCCCACCCAGATGGGGGGAATAACGCTCTTGCGGCCCGAACGGACGGCGAAGGCGATCAGAATTCCGACGATTAGGCTTGCTTCGAGACCTTCGCGAAGGCCGATGAGGAAGTTTGCGAGCATGATGTTTCTCCATTCTCAGCAGGCCGGTATTTCCGGATTGATGAGGTAAGGCTTACCTTACCAGATTTTGCCGTCCACGATGTGGGCACAAAGTCCCCACTTCGCCTAACTTGAATCGGCGTCCACGCTGGTTACGCTGAAACCATGACGACACTTACTCGCTCTCTCCTTGTTGAATTCCTCGGCACCGCTCTCCTCATCGGAGCGCAGATCGGAACGGGATATCAACTCAACTACCTCACCGGAAATCCCGGAATCACGCTGCTCGGTATCGCGATCGTCAGTGCTCTTGCACTGGCTATCGGCATCACCGTCGGCGGCCCGATTTCGGGCGGGCACTTCAACCCGGCCGTCACCATCGGCCTCACCATCGCCGGTCACTCCAAGACCTCGGTCGCTGTTCCCTACATCGGCGCACAGCTTCTCGGCGCGTTCGTTGCCGCAGTATCCGCAAACTTCTTGTGGGATGGCAGCCTCGTTGCAACCACCCAGGGCAGCGTCCCCTCTGTGGCGCTGCTCGCAAGTGAGCTTCTCTGCACCGCGGTCCTCGTCGGAATTATTGTCACAATGATTCGACGCAAGGGTGGCGAAGGGCTCAATTCGCTCGTCCCGATGTGGATTGGAACGGCGATTCTGCTGTCCCCCACTGGTTGCATGGCCAACCCTGCGGTGACCTTCGGACACATGTTCACTGACTCGTTCACCACGGCGGGCGTCGCGGCAGTCGGACCGTTCATCGGAATCCAACTCATCGGCGCCGTGCTCGTCGCGGTCGTTGCGAATTTCGCCGCACCGAAGAAATAGTTCACCAACCGTTTACCGGGGGTAGTTATGGTTGAGGCCATGACTACCCCCACTGTTTTGTTTGTGTGCGTTCACAACGCGGGCCGTTCACAGATGGCCGCAGGCTGGCTTCAGCACCTCGCGGGCGACCGCGTTCACGTTCTGTCCGCCGGTTCAGCTCCTGCAGACTCCATCAACCCCGTTGCCGTCGAAGCGATGCTCGAAGTTGGCATCGACATTGCCGCGAACCAGCCAAAGGTGCTGACGACGGAAGCGGTCAAGGACAGCGATGTCGTCATCACCATGGGATGTGGCGATACGTGCCCGTTCTTCCCCGGCAAACGATACGAGGACTGGGTTCTTGACGATCCCGCCGGTCAGGGAATCGAGTCGGTGCGCCCCATTCGCGACGAAATCAAGTCGCGCGTCGAACAGCTGCTGTCGGAAATCCTCTAAACAACAACAGTGGCGGCCAGGCCCAGCCCGACCGCCACACCGGTTGCGTCTAGAGAGTCGCGCGGACTCGCTTGGTGGCCTCCACGAGGTTCTTGAGCGACTGAACCGTCTCGTTGTATCCGCGAGTCTTGAGCCCGCAGTCCGGGTTCACCCACAGCAGGTCCGTGCGGACACCCTCGAGCGCGCGGTGGATGAGAGCGGTCTGCTCGTCGGCCGACGGAACACGCGGTGAGTGAATATCCCACACACCGGGTCCTACACCGCGATCGAAGCCACTTCGCGCGATGTCGTCGACGACGTCCATGCGGCTTCGCGCTGCTTCGATACTCGTCACATCGGCTGCGAGACCGTCGATGGCGTCGATGATCTGCCCGAATTCCGAGTAACAGAGGTGTGTGTGAATCTGGGTTTCGGCCTTGACACCGCTCGTTGCCAGTCGGAATGAACCGACCGACCAGTCGAGGTATTCGGCGTGGTCCTTCTCCTTGAGTGGCAACAGTTCACGAAGTGCAGGCTCGTCAACCTGGATGATGCCGATACCGGCGGCTTCGAGGTCGCTGACCTCGTCGCGAAGAGCGAGACCGATCTGGTTTGCGGTTTCGGAGAGCGGGACGTCGTCACGGACGAACGACCACGCCATGATGGTGACCGGGCCGGTCAGCATTCCCTTGACGGGACGGCTGGTAAGGCTCTGCGTGAACGTCGACCATGCAACAGTCATCGCACCGCGACGGGACACATCACCCCACAGAATGGATGGACGGGTGCAACGCGAGCCGTACGACTGAACCCAGCCGTTGACCGTGACGTCGAACCCGTTGAGCTGTTCAGCGAAGTACTGAACCATGTCGTTGCGTTCCGGCTCACCGTGCACGACGACGTCGATGTCCAGGTCTTCCTGAAGTCGAACGACGCGCTCGATTTCCGCTTTCATCTCATCCTCGTACTGCGCAGCGGTGAGTTCACCCTTGGTGAATTTGGCGCGGGCAACGCGGATTTCGTTGGTCTGCGGGAACGATCCGATGGTGGTGGTCGGCAGCGGAGGGAGGTTGAAACGCGCGGTCTGAACGTCGTGACGTTCCTGCGCGTCTCCACGCGTGAAGTCGGCGGGTGACAGGGCGGCGGTGCGCTGGCGGACTGCGTCAACACGGACGCCGTCTGCAGTGGCGCGGGCTGACAGTGCGGCATCGGCTTCAGCGATGTCGGACTGGATGCTGTCGCGCCCGTTCGTCAGCCCCTTGGCCAGAGCGACGATCTGTCCGACCTTCTCATCCGCGAAGGCCAGCCACGAACGAAGCCCAGCCCCGAGGTGCTCTTCTCCCTCGAGAGTGTGCGGAACGTGGAAGAGCGAGGTTGAGGTCGATGCCGCGACGGACTTAGCGCCAAGCGACAGAAGGGCCTCGAGCTTTCCCATCGCTGCGCCGAGGTTTCCGCGCCAGATGTTGTGACCGTCAATGACACCGCCGACGAGCGTGGTGTTCTCGAGCGAGACAGTTGATTGCGGAATGGAACCCTTCACGAGATCAAACCCAATGGCGTCGATTCCGAGTGATGCCAGCATGCTCAGTGCATCGTTCGGCATCGTGCCATACGACGTGAGCACAAACAGCTGCGGGGTGTTGACACGGGTCAGGCTGATGTACGCGTGACGAAGTGCCGCGTGAATCTTGTCCAGGTCAATGCCAAGGTTTTCGCTGACGACGGCAGACTCGTCGAGCTGAACCCATTCGGCTCCTGCGTCGGCGAGCTGACCGAGAATTTCGGCATATACCTGAACGACGTCCTCGAGGCGTGACAGCGGATCGAATCCGTCTGGCGCAGAATCCGACGCCTTACTGAGCGCGAGGTACGTCACCGGGCCAACCAGCACGGGACGCGTGAGGAAGCCGTCCTTCTTCGCCTCGATGAACAGTTCGACGGCGCGACGTGACGACAACGAAATAGGCGTCTGAGGTCCGATTTCGGGAACGAGGTAGTGGTAGTTCGTGTCGAACCACTTCGTCAT
>JBEGTE010000023.1:0-17344 GCA_041179605.1 Actinomycetota bacterium
ACCGAACAGACGATGACATTGTCGAACTGGAATCCGAGTTCCTTCTCCTGGTCTTCAACCTCGAACGCCCAACCGGCGAAGCCGTGGCCGCCGAGAACATGGTCCGACGCGCCCGCGGGGATGGCGTACGGCTTTCCGCCGCGCGCCTCGACGGACGCAATCGCGTCCTCCCACGACTTGCGGAATCCGATGTCAAAGCCGGCCGCGTCGAGTCGAACATCGGCGCCGAGGATACGGCTGAGCAGGATGTTGCCGGTCTTTTCGTAGTTGACCTCGTCCCAGTCAACCCAGTGCTCCTGGACGAGAACGGCTTTGAGCCCGAGCTTTGCGGCGACGGCCGCGACCTGACGGGTGTGGTTCGACTGGACGCCACCGATCGAGACGAGGGTGTCGCACCCCTGTGCAAGAGCATCGGCCGCGAGGTATTCGAGCTTGCGAGTCTTGTTGCCACCGTAGGCAATACCCGAGTTGACGTCCTCACGCTTGGCCCACAACTCAACCTTGCCGCCGAGGTGGTCGGTCAGGCGGTCGAGTCGGTGAATCGGCGACGCGCCGAATCGGAGGTTGACGCGGGGAGTGTTTTCCAGTGCGGAGCGCGACATTGGGCTGCCTTTCGGTGTGGGTTATGCGGTGGGTGCACCGCCACCCGACGGGCGGCGGCGACGTTGACGGTTGCGCCCACTGCCGGCGGGCTTGTCGATGGCGGATTCGCCACGCGGCTCGCGCGGCTCGCGTTCACGCGGCGGGCGCGACGCGGCTTTCTCTGCCCGCGGGATCGGGGTCGAGTTGAGTCGCCCCTTGGTTCCCGCGGGAATGCCCAGGTCGGTGTACAGGTGCGGTGACGACGAGTACGTCTCGGCCGGCTCCAACGGCATGTCCAACGCACGCGCGATGAGGTGCCACTTGTGCATGTCTTCCCAGTCCACGAACGTGACCGCGACGCCGGTGCGGCCGGCTCGACCGGTGCGGCCGACGCGGTGCAGGTACGTCTTGTCGTCTTCGGGGACTGTGTAGTTGATGACGTGGGTGACGTCGTCGACGTCGATTCCGCGGGCGGCAACGTCAGTGGCAATGAGGATGTCTTTCTTGCCCGCCTTGAACGCGGCCATCGAGCGCTCGCGTGCTTCCTGGCTCATGTCGCCGTGGACGCTGGTCGCGGCGAACCCGCGGTCAGTGAGTTCTTCGGTGACCTTCGACGCGCTGCGCTTGGTGCGGGTGAAGATGACGACTTTTTCGCGGCCTTCTGCCTGCAGGATACGGGCGACGACTTCGTCTTTGTCGAGGTTGTGTGCGCGGTAGACGACGTGCTTGATGTTCGCCTGCGTCAGACCCTCGTCGGGGTCGGTCGCGCGGATGTGAATCGGCTTCGACATGAATCGACGCGCGAGAGCAACGATTGGTCCCGGCATCGTCGCCGAGAACAACATGGTGTGGCGTTCGGGAGGGGTCTGCGCGAACAGCTTTTCGACGTCGGCGAGGAATCCGAGGTCCAACATCCGGTCCGCTTCGTCCAGAACCATGACTTCGACGGCCTTGAAGGACAGGAGTCGCTGGCTGGCGAGGTCGAGGAGTCGACCGGGAGTTCCGACGATGATCTGGGCGCCGGCCTTGATCTGGTCGACCTGGTCTTCGTACGACTTTCCGCCGTAAATCGCGGCGACCTTCGTGCCACGATTCGACACTGCGAGTTCAATGTCTTCGGTCACCTGAACGCACAGTTCACGGGTGGGAACAACAATCAGAGCCTTGACGCCCGGTTCGGGGTTCAGGCCGAGGCGCTGGATGAGGGGAAGGCCGAAACCGAACGTCTTGCCGGTACCGGTCTTGGCCTGGCCGATGATGTCCTGGCCGGACAGCGCGAGCGGGATGGTTTGTTCCTGGATAGGGAACGGTTCAGTAATGCCACGGCTGGCAAGCGCATCGGCGATGTCGTCATCGATGCCGAGTTCACGAAAAGTCACAAATTACCCAATCAGTTGGTTTTCCTAGTCTACCCGTGGGGTGCGACTGCCTATGCTGGTGGCGTGGCATCACTCTTCTGGAAACGCGACAAGCCGGCCGGTCCCGCGCCGACGGTTCGATCGCGTGACGACGACTCCGGCCAGCGCATCGAATTCACCGATCTCGCGCCGGAACCCGAAGTCTTCCTCGGTCAGAGTGCCTACCTTTTTCTTCGCTATGCGGAATCCGCCGCCCGTCACGCGCACGACGCGACCGATTTGGAAACCGAATCGACTCTCGCCGTCGTCGCCGAGGAATGTTTTCAGCGGTTCTCGACACTTGTGAGTTTGCTCGACAAGTTGAAGGTCGACCGCGTCGAATCGATGAGCCCGTTCATCGCCCCGACGCGCGAGTTCGAACGACGCACTCGTGGCCGCAACTGGACCGAACGCGTCGCCTGCACGTGGATCACGATGGCGTTCCTGCAGGACTTCTGGCGCCGACTGGCGGAGGGATTGCCGAAGTCGATTCGTGCCGACGTTATCGAGGCGCTCGCGGATGACACCATGATCGAAGTGTTGCGCAGCGAACTTGAGCGACGTATCGCGCTCGAGCCGGGGATTCGTCCCGTGCTCGCGATGTGGGGTCGTCGATTGGTGGGCGACACGATGCTGATGGCGGAAAGCGCGCTGTCCCACGGGGAAGACGCGGTCGCCGAGGCGGACGGTGTCGAGCCCGTGTTCACCGAAATCATCGGCGCGCACTCGCAGCGGATGGACTCGCTCGGGTTGACCGCCTAAGCGGTAGTTGGCGCCGGTCTAATTGACGAAGCCGACTGGGCGCGACTGCGTTGACCCGAATTCGATGTAGGCGACGTTCGCGGCGGGTACCAGGTAGGACTGTCCCTTGGTGTCGCTGAGGTTAAGGACGCCTCCCGACGCGAGTGCCGCAGCGAGCTGGGCGTTGATGTCGGCGGGGGTCGAGTCCGTGTCGAACGACAGTTCACGGGGGGCGTGCTGAATTCCAATGCGAATTTCCATGTCTCAAGAGTATTCGGTGTCACAGGTCGCTTGTACCCTCGAGGAATGGACACCATCTCACTCGACTCCGACCAGCAGGCGGCGCTTGACGTCATCCTGTCCGGTGGCAGTGTGCGCGTGATGGGCAGTCCCGGAACCGGCAAGACGACCTTGTTGATCGAGGCGCTCGCCGCGCTGGTCGAACGTGACGGGCCCGATTCTGTCCGAGTCGTTACGCCTAATCGCCAGTCGGCGACGCGATTGCGTGATGCGTTGTCGTTGCGTATCGGTGTCTCGACGCGGGGACCCCTGGCACGCAGCATCTCGTCGTTCGCGTATGAACTCGTCGCAGCCGACCGAGGTGCGTCGTTCCCCGTTCGATTGATTTCGGGTGGCGAACAGGACTCCGACATGAAGAGCCTGCTCGACGGTGAAATCACTGACGGTTCAGGCGGCTATTGGCCCGACTCGCTGGGTTCGGATGTCCGTTCGCTTCGCGAATTCAGAACCCAGTTACGCGATCTGTTGTCGCGCGCTCGTGATGCGGGGTTGGTATCTCCGGTCGGGTCGGGATCCTCCGCGTTGGAAGGACTTCGTCAGCGTGGGAAATCGCACAACGTGCCCGAATGGGTCGCGGCCGCAACATTCTTAGAGAAATACCTCACGCTCTCCGATCGTTCACGACCGGGACAGATCGATCCGGCCGCCCTCGTCGACGACGCGACCGACATCATCCAGAGCGGGGACACGGGTGACCTGACCGCTCGGGTGCTGTTGATTGACGACGCCCAAGACTTCACTGTCGCCCAATGGCGCCTTCTCGCCGCATGGAACAAGACTCGCGGTCCCGTCATCGCGTTCGGCGACCCTGACCTTGCGACCTCGGGATTCCGTGGCGCGACGCCGACCTTGTTCACGGGCACCGAATCCGTCGACGAACTGTCATGGGGTGCGACCGCGATAGTCCACACGAACCACCGACTGTCCGGCGCGATTCCGCACGTACTCGGCGAAGTTGCCCGCGCGATTCCCGGTGGAGGAACGGGCGCACATCGTTCCTATCCCGAACCAGTCGACCCCGCGGTCGCCCGCGAACTTCCTGGATTCGCTTTGTTCAGCGCAACCGCGTCATCACCCGCCGGCGAATTCGACGTCATCGCACGATTCATTCAGAAACAGGCAAAGGACGGTATCTCACCCAGCGACATTGCCGTCATTGTTCGTTCCGGCTCCATTGCCGAGGGACTCGTCGACTATTTGACTGCCCAGTCGATTCCGGCCTTCGCCGAAACGACTGGCTCGCCGCTCCGTGACCACCCCGCGGTGTGGTCACTGCTGACAATCATCGGAGTCGGCACCGGATACACCGACTTCACCCCCGATGTGGCTCGCCAGTTGTTGACCGGGCCCTTCGGTCGACTTTCGTCGCTGGACTACCGTCGCTTCCGCCGCGGCCTTCGACTCGAAGCCATCAAGGCCGGCGATTATCGACTTGCCGACGACCTCATGATGGAAGCCCTCACCGTTCCCGGCGCGTTCGCGACGTCGGTGTCATTCGCGGAAAAGGGAGTTGCGCGACTGATCAAGTTGCTTGCCGAAGTTCGCGCCAACCCGACGTGGCAAATGGACGAATTGCTGTGGCTCGTCTGGTCCAAGTCGGGACGTTCCGACGTGTGGGCTACTGAATCGCACGGTACGGGTCCCGTCGCCGCACGCGCACACGAATCGCTCGACGCGGTCCTCACGCTCTTCTCGGTCGCCGCCACCGCGCTGGAAAACAACCCGACGGAGCAGGTCGATGTATTCCTCGCCCGCATGCTCGACCAGGCGGTTCCCAACGACACCCTCACCCCGCGCGGAGCGCTCGGTTCCGTCGCGGTGTGCACTCCCGCCGCGGCAATCGGCCGTGAATTCGACACCGTCATCGTCGCCGGAGTGAACGAAGGCGTCTGGCCGAACCTTCGCGTCCGCAGCGCACTCGTGAAATCCACGTTGCTTCCGTTCGCGGTCGAAGGGTCGACGCTCGAATCGTTGGACCAGCGCCCCGGAATCCTTGCCGACGAAATTCGGTTGTTCCTCGTCGCCCTGTCGCGCGCCCGATCCACAGCTCTGGTCACCGCCATCGCCTCCGAAGACGAAGCGCCATCTGGTTTGTTCCGCATCGTCGCGGGGGAACGCCACAAGGACGAAGCCGCCGAACCGGGTGAGCCCGCCGCCAACTCGCGTGCCCAGGTGTTCAACCCGACAACCGTTTTCGGGTCATTGGCGGAACTCGTTGGCCACGCCCGAAACGTGCTGTTGTCGAAAGACTCGGCCGACGCGGACAAGCAACAAGCCGCTCTCGCGCTCAAAGAACTCGCTGCACGGGGGGTCCGGGGGGCCGATCCCGCCGATTGGTTGGGAATCGATCTGGGCACTCCACGCGCGCTGAACGACGGTGACGTTGTCAGAATCTCGCCGTCCGGTCTCGAATCCTTCGGCGATTCACCCGTTGACTGGTTCGTCAAACAGGTGTCGGGTGGCTCCTCCGGTATCGACGCGGCGGTCGGAACGCTCGTTCACAAGGCCGTCGAACTCGCGCCGAAGGGAACCGCTGCGGAACTCAACGCGACCATCTCTGAACGATGGAGCGAACTCGGATTCGAATCGAAATGGCAAGCCGCGCGATGGGAAAAGCTCACCGCGCTGATGGTCGAAGGAATGGTCAGCTACTTCGCGGTCACCGCGTCCGACGGTTTTGAGCCGGTCGCGAACGAGGGTTACATCAACCTCCCGGTGACGGATCCAACTGACCCGTCGCTCAGTGCGATTGTTAGCGGGTCCATCGACCGTGTCGAAATCAAAGAGGACACCGCACGCATCGTCGACATCAAGACAGGTAAGAAAGACGCACCCGCCGACCAGCATCTTCAGCTCGCGACATATCAGTGGGCGCTCGTGAGTGGCGCGGTCACGGAACTCCCCGAGGGCACCGACTCGGCTGGCGCCGCGCTGTTGTACCCGCGCATCAAGCCGAACGAAGGACCGCTTTTTACCTTCAAGTTCCAGCAACCGTTGACTGACGAACAGCTGACCGCGTTTGAGGCGATGTTGGTCGACACAGCACGACAGATGAATTCGGAAACTTTCGAGGGGCCGCTTGACCCCGAACGAATCGGTCGCGAAATCAATTTCGATGCACAGTGGGTGCGCATCGGAGAGGTGGGAAGCGATGAGTAAGGCGAACGACCCCAAGGTTTTGAAAGAACTCCTCGGCCTCAAATACGCACCGACCGACGAACAATGCGATGTCATCGCGATGTCACGCGAAGGGGTGCACCTGGTGCTGGCTGGCGCCGGCTCGGGAAAGACCGAGACGATGTCGATGCGTGCCCTGTGGATGATCGCGACCGCTGGCGTCCGCCCCGACGAGGTTCTCGGACTCACCTTCACCCGCAAGGCCGCAACCGAACTCGCCGAGCGATTCCGCCGGTTCGTTTCCACCATGATCCGCAACCGCGCGGCGTTCACCGAAGCCGGTTTTGACGTGTCGCACCTTGACGACGATATGCACGGATTCATGATGCCGACGGTGTCAACGTACAACTCGTTCGCCGCCCAAATCTTCAGTGAACACGCGGCGCGAATCGGGTGGGACTCGGACACCCCGGTCATCACCGAGGCAACCGCCTACGGCATCGCGCGCGACGTCGTGATGGGAACGGAACGTCTCGGTCTCGCCGAAATCGACGCATCGACCGACGCCATCATCGCAGCGGTCATCCGCATCGCCAGCGAGCTGGCGGAATTCGAAATCGATGACACCGCGCCCATCATTGAGTTGGCCAAGGAATTCGCCGCGATGGAGAAGTTTCCGAACAAGACCGTAGGCGCCCTCGATTTCAAGGATCGGGCGGCCAAGGTCGCGGCTTTGCAACACCTCATTCCGCTTGCTCTCGAATTCACTGAGGCAAAGCGGTCCAAGGGTGTTGAATTCGCCGACCAGGTGACGTTCGCACGGCGAATCATCAACCAGTTCCCGGACGTCGCCACCGAATACCGCAAGCGCTACTCGCTGGTCATCCTCGACGAATACCAGGACACGTCGTACGCGCAGACCCGACTGTTCACCGAACTGTTCGGCCCGGAACGCATCACCGCCGTTGGTGACCCCAACCAGTCGATTTATGGGTGGCGCGGCGCCAGCCCCGCAAACGTTGCGTCATTCTTCGCTGACTTCGGATTGCCCGAGGCCAAACCGAAGACGCTCATCACGACCTGGCGAAATGGAACGAAGATTCTCGCAGCGGCCAACACCATCCTGGCGAACCGCACCGACAAGTTGCCACTCGACGTTGACACGCTGCGGGCAGCTCCGAACGCATCAACCAACGCCATCGATGCGACATTTGCGCCGACGATCTCTGACGAAGCCGACCGAGTAGCGAAGTGGTTCAAAGATCGCGCTAAAGAACTCGTGAAGGATCCCAAGACGGGCGACGACAAGCCGCCGACGATGGCCATGCTCATCGAAAAGCGAACGCACCTCGAACACTTCCTCACCGCGTTCGACAACGCTGGGGTCACGTATCACGTGCTCGGCGTCGCCGGAATATTGCGCAACCCATTCACCGCTGACCTCTACTGCGCGCTGTCGGTTATCTCGGATCCGTCCGCCGGTGCTCGACTCGTCCGATTGCTGGGCGGTTCACGCTGGCGCGTATCGGTTGACGACCTGTGGGCACTTCACGGACACGCACGAAACCTCATTCGCAACTACACCAACGCCGAACAGCGCAGCCGACTCGGCAAGTCCCTCGCTCCTGACGAGGCCGACTCGCTCATCGACGCTCTCGACGACCTTCGATTCACTCCGCGCGAAAAAGTCGAGACCGACGCTGACAAGGGAATCAGCCGGGTCAAATTCAGCGACGACGGCTGGGAGCGACTCCGCATGGCCGCCGATTTCTTCGCGGAACTGCGTAGCCACGTGGATCTGTCGATTGCCGACATGGTCAGTGTGACGACTACGCGGTTGGGGCTCGACGTCGAGTCCAAAGCGGTCACCTCCAAGAACCCCGCTGCGCACCTGGAAGCGTTCAACGGACTGGTGCAGTCCTACCTTGCGATTCCCGGCAACCACTCGCTGCGTGGCTTCGTCGATTGGGTCTCTGCGGTCGAACGAAAAGAAAAGAATTCACCCCGCACCGAAGAGCCAGAACCGGGAACAGTTCAGATTCTGACCATTCACACGTCTAAGGGACTGGAATGGGATGTGGTTGCCCTGCCGATGTGGACGCGCAAGGCCGATCCGAAAGACCCGACGTCCAGCTTCCGCGGAGACCTTTCTGCGAAAGCACACGAACTCGGGTGGCTCAACCTCGGGGCTCTGCCGCACGAATTCCGCAAGGACAGCCGCTTCCTTCCTCCGTTCAACTGGCGAGGGCTGGAAACCCTGGACGACCTCGAAAAGGAGTTTTCGGGTAAATACAACAAGTCAGAACAGACCGACGGCTATTCGGCTCGGTTGAAAAAGAGGATCTACATTCCCGAAGAGCGGCGTTTGATGTACGTCGCGGTAACACGTGCGCGCCACCGGCTCCACATTTCGGGGTCGTGGTGGGTCAACCCTGCACCAACGAAGCCGTTCCAGGTGAACCCCGAAAAGACGCGCAACATCCCGCAGTCACATCAGGTCCCCAGTTTTTACTTCGAAGAACTGTGCAAGGCAAAGGACGAGAACGGCAATGCGCTCATCGACCGCGACGCGGTCGTCGACGAGTTCCCGCCCGTGAACCCGACATCCGACAAGGGGACCATCTCGTGGCCACGTGACCCGCTCGGGTCCCCTGAACATCGCGCGAAGTACGAAGCTGCTGCCGAGAAGGTTCGCACTGCGACGGGAAACCTCGACGAATCCTGGCTCGAATCGATCGAACACCTCACCGCTGTTCGTGACGAACAGGTGGCCGAAGTCCCCGTCCGAATCCCGGCGTCGCGATACGCCGAGTGGGCGATGGATGTTTCTAAGGTTAAAGAAGGCAACCGCCGACCTGTGCCCAGTCGCCCATATCGCGCCGCGCGAATCGGAACCGAAATGCACCTGTGGATCGAACAGGGCAACTACGAAGAAGGCCCTCTCGAATACATCGACGGCGACCCGATCGATGACGGTGTCAACATCGACGACCGAACACCGGGAAATCGAAATCCTGTTACCACAGGGACGCCACATCGTCGTCTGCAAAATCGACGCGGTATTCAACCTCGACGGTCGGTGGACGGTCGTCGACTGGAAAACCGGCGCAACCCCCGACACCGACGACGAAAAGGACGTCAAAGCGATGCAACTTGTGCTGTACCGTCGCGCGTTCGCCGCGTGGAAGGGGATTCCGGTCGAGGATGTCGACGCGATCCTGTACTACGTCAAACACGACTGGGAGTGGACAATCGAACCCGAACGACTCGCAAAACTCGACGCTTTGCCGATCATCGAATAGTCGAAACTACAGAATCTCCTCTTCGCCCGGGACTCGGGGTACATCAGTGTCAGCGGGTTCGTCCGCTGTGGCAGGTTCGTCCGAGAAAAACGCTTCGACAATCTCAGCATTGACGATTTCTTCTGGCGATTCTGCGACAACAGCCTCAACCACGACCGCCTCAATCTCTTCGACAACAAACTCGTCGGCAACCACCGTCGGCGCATCGTCAACGAAAATTGCGTGAGTTTCCTCGGCGACAATCGACTCAGCCGAAACGGGCTCCGGAGCAACCGGATCTTCCGCCACAACCGTGGGAGCATCGTCGACGAACGCGGGAGCCGCGACCTCGGTCACGGCTTCGGCAACGACAGTCGGAACAATCACGGGAGAATCCGTCAGGAGGCTGACCGGTTTGATCGGGGCCGCCCCCAGCGATTGCGCCGGGTTGTCGGTCACCGCAGCAACCAAGTTCGTCAACATCGACACGGCGACATTCACGGCGTTCTCGTCGTTGTTGTCGACGCCGAAGACCAGATAGCGCGCGATTTCCAGTTCCGACAGGAACCGTGCGCGGTGCCCGACGCGTCGGTCGTTGCTGCCGCGGTGCGCAATGTAATCGGTGACAAATCCAGCGGTCACCTCGGGAGCGAGCGGACCGACAACATTCATGAGGTCGCGAGCCGGGTCACCGACACACGCATGCGACCAGTTGATGATTCCGACGACATCGTCGCCAGCGGTGAGAATCGACTCGAATTCGAGGTCGCCATGAATGATCGTCGGAACGAACTGCCAGAGTTCTGTGTCCTCGATTGCGGCATCCCAACGGTCAAGCAAGGCGCTCGGGACTCGAGTCGTCTGGTGTGCGCGGTCGATGATTCCTGCCGCTTCGCGGACCGCATCGAGGGCAGTCTTGGTCGGAACCGCATCGCGCTTGACGATCGTGGTCGGCAGCGAGTGCAACGACGCTAGCGCGAGCGCCAGGGACGGAAGCATTGGGCGCGGGTCGCGAATCGACGACAGTGGCTGCCCCTGGGCCTCTTCGGTCACGACGATTCGGCGCTTGTTGAGCACGCCGGCACCGAGTGTGTGAGGAACATCGAAACCGAGGCGTTCACGCACTCCTGCGCTGAGCAGCTGGCCGACGCGGTGTTCGCGGTCCTGAACCTGTGCGGCCTCTGCTGTGCGAGGCGATGCGATCGAGACAATCGCGCCTTCGGCGGTGCGGCAGGTCACGCGGTCAAGCGTGTCGGTCGAGGATTCGCGGTACCCGTCGATGTGAAGACCGGGGATTTCCGCAACGGCCCACGCCGTTAGCATGATGGGAGACAACGCCATATCGCTACTGTATGGCGAAGCATTGCCGCGTCGGCGTTGCCACGCGAGAGGAGGGGTCATGAGCGCGCTCATCGATGCCCTCGACGAAAATCAGCAACGAGTCGCCCTGTCGCTCGTCGGTCCGATGCGGGTTCTTGCGGGCGCCGGCTCGGGGAAGACCCGCGCGATCACACACCGAATCGCGTTCGGCGTCGAAACCGGCGTGTACGCTCCCGAGAAGGTCCTCGCCCTCTCATTCACGACAAAGGCCGCCGGCGAGATGCGCGCGCGACTCGCAACTCTGGGCGTGAACGGCGTCGCGTGCCGCACGTTCCACTCCGCTGCGCTGCGACAGCTCATGTACTTCTGGCCAGACGTCATCGGCGGTGACTTCCCCAAGGTGCGCGCGGGCAAAGCGGCTCTTCTCACTCAAGCGGCCGAACAGTTGAAGCTGCCGACGGCGACGGACGTGTTGCGGTCGATGGCGGCCGAAATCGAGTGGCGCAAGGTTCGACTGCTCACCCCCGACCAATACGCAGCGGCGATTCACAACCGCCCGCTGCCGTCCGCGCTCAACGTTGACAAGGCGGTTGCCCTCATCGAGCGATACGAAAAGTTGAAGGACGAACGTCGCGAGTTGGATTTCGAGGACGTCCTCGTGTCCACCGTCGGCGTTTTGGAATCCGAAACGTGGGTGCGTGAGCGCGTCCACGAGGAATACCGTTTCTTTGTCGTCGACGAATTCCAAGACGTTTCGCCCGTGCAACGGGCTTTGCTCGACGCGTGGCGCGGAAGTCGTTCGGACATCTGTGTCGTCGGCGACCCCAACCAGACGGTCTATTCCTTCGCGGGTGCCTCGAGCGAGCACCTCTTGCGGTTCGGCGAGGATTTTCCGAACGCCATCACGGTGACACTCGACCGCAACTACCGTTCGACGCCGGAAATCGTTCACGTTGCCAATTCGCTCGTCCCCGATTCTCCACTGGAGTTGGTGCCGACTCTCGCGAAAGGACCGGAACCGAAGCTTCGGTCCGTTTCGACCGACGCCGACGAAGCGCGGGCAATCGCGGCATCCATCGCGGCCAACATTGCGGCCGGCACTAAACCCGAGGACATCGCGATTCTGTATCGGATTAATTCGCAGTCCGTCATCCTGGAATCAGCTCTCGCCGGGGCTGGCGTTCCGTTCCGTGTTCGCGGGTCGCGATTCTTTGAAGAGCAAACCGTTCGCGAAACGATGTTGATTTTGCGCGGAACGTCTGCGACGAACCCGACCATGTCGGCCCGAGACGCTCTCGGCATGATTTTGCGCGAACACTTCGGGTGGGTGTCCAAGCCGCCGGTCAATCCAGTGGAACGTCATTCGTGGAACGTGCTCGCTGCAATCCAATCTCTGGCGGATGCGCTTCCCGACTCCGCGACCGCGGCGGACTTGCTCGCGGACCTCACCCACCGCGCCGAGGCGGACGTGGAACCAACCGTGAACGCTGTCACGCTGTCGACCATCCACGCGGCCAAGGGTCTGGAGTGGGACACCGTCTACATCGCGGGCGTCAGCGAGGGGCTGTTGCCGCTGTCTTTCGCGACCGATGACGCCGCCATCGCGGAAGAGCGCCGGCTTCTCTACGTCGCCGTGACCCGCGCCCGTAAGGAACTCACATTGTCGTGGGCCGAGCGCGGCGCAAACCAGTCGGCTGTGCGCACCCGCAGTCGATTCATTCCGGCAGCTCTGGCAGCGACCGACAGCCGCACATCGGGTTGATGGAGTGGGGGCGAATCTCCCGCTCGAACGTTTCGCCGTCGATGCGGGTGGAATAGCCGCTCCCCGCGATCATCATCGCCAACACCTCTGATGCCGCGTGGGCGATGAGTGCCCGTGTCGGATACGCGGTTCGTGACCACACCTGTGGGGCGATCGCGCTCCACACCGGGTCGTGCTCGACGCGCTCGAGTTCGACACACGACACGCACGCGGACTGACCGGGTCTGACTAACGGCCCGATAGCGACCGCGGATTCGGTGAATACAACGGTGAGGTGGTCGATATCGCCGCCCAGCCAGGGTTGCACGTCCATCGGTGACACAACGAAGTCGCTGACCAGAATGACAACATCGACAGTCATTGGGTCAACATCGGTGGAGTTGGGCAAGACGGTTATCGACCCGCAGGCCGCCGCACACATTTCGGCCACGACCCGGGTCGAGTTGGTCCGCCCGATGACGGCGACTCGAGGCAACGGGACACGTCGACGCATCCCCAATACGGGTGCAACGCGGGATCGCAGTTCCGCGCTTCGGGTTGCGCCGAGCAACGCGCTCAGTCGACGTGTCGACGTTCCCTTGATCAGCTCGCCCAACGCGCGCGCAGTGACGTCGTCGATGTGGTCAATGACCAACCGAACAGGGTCAATCCCAATCTGAACGGTGTCGTGGTTGCGCCACACAACTGGGACGGTGGGGTCGATCTGGACGAACACTCACCGAGAGTGCCACTAACCGACGGGCGACGTCAGTTTTCGTCCACAGTCCCGTCATTGTCGAGGAGTTCGCGAAGTGCCTTGTCCATCTCGTCGGGAGCGGCGGGCCCACCCGTCAGCCTCGCGACAAGCGCAGCGGGGTCGTCGATGTCCGCCGTCGTCGGCACGGAATCGGCGTTGTCCCACAGCGCATCCCGCGCGTCGGCACCGACGGTATCGTTCACCAACGTCCACATCGCGGTCGCTTCGCGCAACCTGCGCGGTCGCGCCTCGATTCCGACGAGTCCTGCCAGCGCCTTTTCGCCGGGGCGACCGGCTGCTCGTTGGCGTCGAACCATTTCGGCAATCGCGTCCCGGGACGGCAGTCGATGAGCCGCGCAGTGCGTGACAACATCCACCCAGCCTTCGACGATCGCCAGAATCGTTTCGATTCTCGCCAACGCGACCAATTGCTCGTCCGTCTTCGGCGGAATCAGTGCACCTTCGCTGACCATGCGGCGCAGCGATTCGGGGTCGGACATGTCGATGTCCTCCATCGCATCGCGCAACGCCTCCGAGTTGATTGAAATTCCGTTCGCATATTCGGTGATGCTGGCTATGAGCCCGTGCTTCAGCCACTTGGCGTGCTTGAACAGTCGGGCATGCGCGATCTCGCGAATCGCGAGGTACAGCATCACGTCGTGCAGCGGGATGTCGAGCCCGTCGGCGAACGCCATGACGTTCTGGGGGATGAGCACCGCGCGCAGTTCGTGGTCGAGAGTTCCGTCCAGCAACGGGATCCCCAAATCGGCGCCGGACGCGACCTCCTCCGACAGTTGCCCGACGATCTGGCCCAACTGCATCGAGAACAGCGTCCCGCCGAGTCGACCGAGAGCGTCAAACGCGCCTTGACGGGCCGCGTCGACATCGTCCGGCATGTTTTCGGTCAATAACTTTTCGGCTGCACGGGAAATCGACACCGCGACGGGCTCGGCGATCTGAATCCAGACGGGGATTGACGCGCGCGCCCATTCGGGCCGGGTCATCAATGTCGGTGTTGCGGTCAGCGGGGAAATTCCGGTCGCTTCGTCCAGCCACAAACCGGCCAGTTGTAGCGCCGAGTTCGCGGTGTCAAGCACGCTGTGGTCGACGGTGATCGCTTTCGAATTGGCTACCCGTGTCGCCGTGTCTCGCACGAGTTTTTCGGTGATTCCATCGCCACCCTGTGCGAGGGCCGCTTGCAACTGAGCCAACATCGCCTGAATCGCGGCTGGATCGCCCGGCAGTCCCGCCGCTTTGGCGAATTCGGCCACGTTGAATTCTTCGCCGTTCTCGAGGAATCGGCGTAACATCTCGCGAAAGTCGTCGGACTCGTCGTCGGTCATGTTCCCACCGTAGTCTCACCTAGGGTGGAAGGCGTGACGATTGAAACGCCCGACGCACCCGAGACGCCCGCACGAACGCGGTTGTCGCGCCAGCGCAAGTTCGGGTTTGCGTTTCTCGCCGCAACGCTTGCCGGGGCCATCGGCCTCGCCCTGATTCCGGCGCCGTACGTCATCGAAATGCCCGGTCCCGTGTACGACACTCTGTCGACCGTTCAGGATGCGGATGGCCAAGACGTCTCGCTTATTTCTATCGATGGCGCTGACACCTACCCGACCGAGGGAACGTTGTCGCTGCTGACGGTGTACGTCGGTGGCTCGCCCGATGACCACCCGTCGTGGCTTGATGTCGTGTCGGCGTGGTTCCGCCCCGACTACGCGGTGATTCCGATGGATCTGATTTACGCTCCGGGAACCACCCACCAGGACGAGGTCGACGCCTCGGCGATTCAGATGTCGAACTCGCAGCAGGAGGCGGTCGCCGCCGCGCTGACGAGCCTCGGAATTTCGTACGAATCACAGATCGTCGTCGAGGAACCCATGAAGGGGTACCCCGCCGAGGGAAAACTCGAAAACGGTGACATCATCCTGTCGGCGAACGGGGTCCCGGTTGCAAATGTCTCCGACCTTCGAGCACTCATCAAAGACATCGGCGTCGGCGGTTCAATCGACATCGAATTCGAGCGCGGCGGTGTCGCAAAGACGGTTTCGCTGGGAATTGTCGCGAGCGGACAGGACAACTCAACGCCCGTCATCGGTGTCTACACGAGTGGAAAGTACATTTTCCCGTTCGACGTCACGATTCAACTGAGTAACGTCGGCGGTTCGTCCGCCGGAATGATGTTCGCTCTCGGAATCATCGACGAGTTGACGCCCGGTGCTCTGAACGGTGGCGCCAAGGTTTCCGGTACGGGTGAAATCACAGCAGCCGGTGAGGTTGGACGAATTGGCGGAATCGTGCAGAAGGCGTACGCAGCACGTGACTCGGGAGCCGAGTGGATTTTGCTTCCGAGCGGCAACTGTGACGATCTGTACGGAAACGTTCCCGACGGAATTCGCGAGGTCCCGGTCGACACTCTGGACGACGCGCTGGCCGCACTGAAGGCCATCAAGGCGGGAACTGGCGACGAATCGTTGCCGCACTGCCCGGCTCCGTAACGCTCAGGAAGCGCGGGTAGACTCGCCCCCAAAGGAGTCACCCTCATGAGCACATCTGCACCGCAGCGACGCCGTTCGCCTCTCGTTGTCACCGCCAGCATCCTTGCTGTCCTCGTCGCAATTTTCTTCCAAGTTTCGGCCGTGTTGGTCGACGTTCTGTGGTTCCAGCAAACCGGTTTCGAGTCGGTCCTGTTCACCCAGTGGTTTGCGATGGCGGGTGTAGCTGCCGCCGCGTTCGTGCTGACCGCAGGTACCGCGTGGCTAACGCTGTGGTTGGCGTACAAGTTCCGACCGCTGACGGCCCGACTGTCAGAGAGCGCCGAACGATACCGACAAGCAATCGAGCCGATTCGTCGCGCAATTCTGTGGGGTGGCCCGCTGCTGATCGGTGCCTTCACCGCCGCGACCGCCGCCGCGAAATGGCCCGTCGTGGTGCAGTTTCTCAACAAGACTCCGTTCGGGTCCACCGACCCCCAGTTCAACCTCGACCTGTCGTTTTTCATCTACGACGTTCCGTTCTGGCTGTTCGTCGTCGGAATTGTCGAGACGGCTCTCGTCGTTGCCTTCCTCGTCACGGTCGGCACCGGCTTCCTGTACGGCGGGTTCCAGATCGCCGGCCGTCAGGTCATCGTCTCGCGTGCACTGCGCATCCAAGCCTCGGTTGTGGCAATCGCGTACCTTGCGGTCCTCGCCGTTCAGTACTGGTTCAAGCAGTTCGAGACGCTCGTCACTCCGTCGCAGGGATTCGTTGCGAACGGTGCGGGTTACACCGAAGTCAACGTTGACATCCCCGGTTTCCAAATCCTCGCTGGTATCGCCGCGGTTGTCATCGTGTTCTTCGCCATCACCGCGGTGACAGGTCGCTGGCGCTTGCCGATCGTCGGAACCGCGATGCTCGTCGTGTCGATGCTCGTTCTCGGCGGTGTGTCGTGGGTTGTCCAGCGTTTCCAGGTTGACCCCAGCGCACGAACCCTCGAGTCGGAATACATTCAACGCAACATCGACGGAACGCGTGCCGGGTTCGGGCTCGCCGATGTCAACGAGGTCGAATACACCGCGACGACGACCGCCGAGGCGGGCGCCCTCCGTGCCGACGCGGAAACCACCGCGCACATCCGTATCATCGACCCGGGACTCGTTCCGGACGCATTCGCACAGCTGGAACAGTTCCGCCAGTACTACAAATTCCCGACGCACCTCGACGTCGACCGGTACACGATCGACGGCAACAAGCAGGACACCGTCATCGCGGTTCGTGAACTCAACGCCGCCGGTTTGACCAGTTCCACTTGGTACAACGACCACATCGTGTACACGCACGGCTACGGAATCGTCGCCGCCTACGGAAACAAGCGCAACGCGGACGGGCAGCCGACGTTCCTCGAGTCGGGTATCCCGGTGTCAGGCAACCTGGGCGAGTACGAACCGCGCGTGTACTTCGGCGAAAACTCGACCGACTATTCGATCGTCGGTGCAACGGGCAAGGACGGCGCTCTCGAACTCGACTACCCGTCGGCGAACTCGACCAGCGACTCTGGAAACGCCAAGTACACCTTCAGCGGTGATGGTGGCCCCAAGCTCGACAACATCTTCACCCGACTGATCTACGC
>JBEGTE010000024.1:0-9081 GCA_041179605.1 Actinomycetota bacterium
GTCAGACCGTCGTCGTTCTCGAAGCGATGAAGATGGAACAGTCGATTCCCGCACCGCGCGACGGTGTCGTCGCCACGGTTAGCGCCGAAGTCGGCACGACCATCAAGAGCGGAACCGTGCTGCTCACACTCGAAAAGCCCGAATAGCTCGGACAGAAACGGACCTACTTCTTGAGTAGGTGCATGCCCTTCGCAGTGTCAGCGATTCCGCCGGCGAGCGACGGGTAGACGCTCCAGGAGCGGGCGATCTGATCGACCGTGTGACGGTGTTCCATCGCGAACGACAGGAAGTTGATCAGTTCGGATGCACGTTGAGCAACGATGACACCGCCGATGAGGATTCCTGATTCGGGCTGCGCGATGAGTTTGACGAAACCGTCCGTGGTTCCCTGCATCTTGGCGCGCGGGTTCGCATCAAGGTCGAGCTTGTGCACAATTCCGTTGACCACGCCCGTCTTCACATCGTTTTCGGTGTAGCCGACGGTCGCAATTTCGGGGGACGTGAAGATGTTCGAACACACCAATCGGGTGTCGAGCGGCTTCGCGAAGTCGCCGAGTGCGTGAAACACAGCGGTGCGACCCTGGTGCGACGCGACCGACGCGAGCGGCGGGGCGTCAGAGCAGTCGCCAACGGCATAGATGTTGCTGACCGACGTGCGCGCAACCTTGTTGACGGCGATGTGACCCGAGTCGTTCATCACGACCCCGGCGTCCTCGAGTCCGAGGGTCGCCGTGTTGGGAATCGACCCGACTGCCATGAGGCAGTGCGACGCCGAAATCGTCTTGCCGTCGCCCAGGGTCACGATAACGCCGTCGTCTGTGACTTCGACCTTGTCGGCACGGCTCTTCGACTTGAGTGTCATGCCGCGACGGGTGAAAACATCTTCAAGGACCTGCGCGGCATCGCCGTCTTCGCCGGGCAGAACGCGATCGCGGCTGGAGATGAGCGTGACCTTTGCGCCGAGGTTCGTGTACGCCGAGGCGAACTCAGCGCCCGTCACACCGGAACCGATGACGACGAGGTGTTCGGGGACTTCGGTGAGGTTGTACAACTGAGTCCACGTCAGGATGCGCTTGCCGTCCGGTTCGGCCGACGGGAGGGTTCGCGGGCGAGCACCAACCGCGAGAATCACGGTGTCTGCGTCGAACGAATCGAAGTCCTTGCCGGTTGCTCCGGCGGTCTTGGCGATCACCCGCTTCGGGCCGTCGAGGCGCCCTTCCCCGTTCACGACCTTGACCCCGGCAGCCTTGAGCGTCGCAGCCATGTCAGTGCTGGTTTCCTTCGCGAGACGCAGAAGACGTTCGTTGACGGCGCCGAGATTGACCGCCACAGAGGGTTGGTGCGGACGTTGGTCGTCTCCGTCGACATAAAACTGAACACCGAGTTCGGTGGAGACACCGACGGCGACGGCGGCGTCCGCCGTCGCGATGAGGGTCTTCGACGGAACGACGTCGGTGAGAACCGCACTTCCACCGACACCACTTCGTTCAATCAGAGTCGTCTGCGCGCCGAGCTGGGCGGCGGCGAGAGCGGCGTCGTATCCGCCGGGACCTCCGCCGATGACGACGACGCGGTGGGGTGTGGTTTTCTGGGCAGTCACTCTCCTATTGTTCCACCCCGCATCCGTTTCGTCTGGCGCAATTGCGTTCTAGGCTGAAGTCATGAAGCACAACGACGCGCACCCCCTCGATGACCGTTCCGTCGACCCGAAGGAGGTTGCCCGTCAGGCCGCGGCGCAAATCGCCGAGAAGACTGGCGTGGCGCACCACGACATCGCTCTGACCCTTGGGTCGGGCTGGGGCAAAGCAGCCGATGTTATCGGCGAAACGGTCGCCGAAATCCCCGCAACCGAGATCATCGGTTTCTCGAAGCCAGCTCTCGAAGGTCACGTCGGTACCATCCGTTCGATTCGCACAGCATCAGGCCACCACGTCCTCATCATCGGCGCACGCACTCACTTCTACGAAGACCACGGCGTCCGTCGAGTGGTTCACTCGGTTCGCACCGCCGCCGCAACCGGCGCAAAAATCATGGTTCTGACCAACGGTGCTGGCGGACTCAAAGAATCGTGGGGACCCGGGACTCCGGTCCTCATTTCGGACCACATCAACCTCACCGCGTCCTCGCCGCTCGAAGGCGCAACCTTCATCGACCTGACCGACCTGTACGCGTCGCGCCTTCGCGACCTCGCTCGCACCGTCGACCCGAGCCTCGACGAGGGCGTATACGTCCAGTTCCGTGGCCCCCACTACGAGACCCCAGCCGAGGTTCAGATGGCGGGACGCATGGGTGGGCACATCGTCGGGATGTCGACCGCACTCGAAGCCATTGCCGCACGGGAAGCAGGCATGGAGGTTCTCGGCTTCTCGCTCATCACCAACCTCGCCGCCGGGCTGGGTGAACCGCTCAGTCACGCCGAAGTGATCGACGCCGGCAAGACCGCCGAGCCGGTCATCTCGAAACTGTTGGCGGACGTCGTCACCGCGATTACGAAGGAGTAGTCATGTCGAACTCAGACCTTCTCGCCCGAGCCGAGGAGTGGCTCGCGCAGGACCCCGACCCGGAAACCGTCGCCGAGCTGCGCGCAATCATTGACGCTGCCGCGAGCGGCGACGACGCCGCGGAATCGGATCTGCGCGATCGATTCGACACTCGACTCGCCTTCGGAACGGCGGGACTTCGAGGCGAACTGGGCGCCGGCCCGAACCGCATGAACCGCCTTCTCGTCCAGCAAGCGGCCTACGGATTCGCACAATTCCTGCTGTCGCGCGAGGCGAAACCCTCTGTCGTCATCGGATACGACGGCCGCGTCAACTCGGACGTGTTTGCGAAAGACAGCGCAGAGATCTTCGCGGGACTCGGTCTTGACGTCGTCTTGTTTCCCCACGTCGTCCCGACGCCCGTTGTCGCGACGGCCGTCCGCACCCTCGGAACTAGCGCAGGCGTTGTCGTCACCGCGAGCCACAACCCTCCGCGCGACAACGGCTACAAGGTGTACCTCGGTGGCGAGGACGAAGGGTCGCAAATCATTTCACCTGCCGACCACCAGATCGAGGCGCTGATCCTCGAGGCCGCCGCGATGAACTCGGCAGACTTCCCGAAGTCACGCGACTATTCGCTCGCCCCCGAATCACTCATCGACGGGTACATCGCCGAAACGGCGGCGGTGTCGACCAAGCCTGCGACTCCGGCGCCTTTTGTGTACACCGCGATGCACGGAGTCGGATGGGACGTGTCCAACCGCGCGTACCTCGCCGCGGGGCTCGGCGACGCAATCGTTGTCACCGAACAGATTGAACCTGACGGAACCTTTCCGACGGTTGCGTTCCCCAACCCTGAAGAGCCCGGCGCACTCGACCTCGCGTATGCGACGGCGGACCGTGCCGGTGTCGACCTCATCATCGCAAATGACCCCGACGCCGACCGACTCGCGGTCGCCATCAAGGATGGTGCCCAGTGGCGTCGACTGACCGGGAACGAAGTCGGTTCGCTCTTAGGCTGGCGAGCGGCGGAGCGTCACAAAGGCTCGGGAAAGCCCGCCGCCCTCGCGGCGTCGATCGTCTCATCGCCCGCACTTCGCGCGGTGGCGAACCACTACGGAATCGCGTACTCGGACACTCTGACCGGCTTCAAGTTTGTCAATCGCGTCCCGAACCTCATTTTCGGATACGAAGAAGCGCTCGGATACCTCGTCGACCCCGACAAGGTACGCGACAAGGACGGGATCTCCGCGGCGGTCGACTTCCTCGCCATGGCAGGTGAGTTGCGTGGTCAAGGCAAGAGCGTCGCCGATCACCTCCGTGACTTCGCGGAGATGTTCGGAGCGTTCGCGTCGACGCAGATCTCGATTCGCGTGAACAACCTGTCGGAAATCCCCGCCATTTCTGGTCGATTCCGCACCGCTCCGCCCAGCCACCTTGCAGGCCTCGCCGTCACCGCGATCGACGACTTCGCGAACGGGTTCGAAAACTTCGCCCCCGCGGACCTCATCCGATTGACCATCGAGGGCGGGTCGCGCGTCATCGTGCGACCGTCGGGAACCGAACCGAAGTTGAAGATCTACATCGATGCCGCCGTTACCGACGGTGACAACCGCATCGCACGAGTGTCCGAGGTCGTCGCCGCGCTCGAGGCCGACCTCCGTCGTTTCATCGCATGAGTTCCCCCGACATCACCGAAACTCGCTGGGCCGCGCTTCACGGAGTCGCGGTTGCCCGCGCACTCTCGATGTTCGGCACCGTCGTCATCATCTGGGCGTTGATCTTCCGTGAACGGGCCGAAGGACCGGTCGCGATTTCGGCGATGTTCATCGCCGCTGGGCTTCCGTACATCCTGTTCGGACCGTGGGTGGGCTGGCTTGCCGATCGGTTCTCGACCCGGCAACTCATTCCGGCTGTGTCGATTCTTCAAGCCGCTCTCACCCTCGTCTTCATTATCGACATGCCGTATTGGGCCGTGCTGGTCGCGATCTTCGGATACAACGCGGTCGCAGCGGTGGAATCACCGGCCTGGCAGGCGTTGTTGCCGAGATTAGCGACAACGGCTGATTTGACGCGCGCCTATGGATTCACCCAGGGCTACTTCGCGGCGGCGCAAGTCGGTGCGCCCGTCGCCGCCGGAATCCTCGTCGGCACGACCGGTTATGTCGTCCCGTTCGTTATCGACGCGGCGACGTTCGTTCTGCTTGCCGTCACCCCGTTCCTGCTCCGCGTCAATCGCCCCGGCCACCAAGCGCACGTCGACCACAAAGAATCAACAACCGCCGGATACCGCCATCTGTGGTCCGACCCGCTGTTGCGTGCGAACACGATCTTGCTCGGCGCGTTCATCATCACCATTGGTGTCGTCAACACGGGCGAGATATTCCTCGTCATGGACATCCTCGGCGCCAACGAGACCACATACGGGATCCTTGCGGCGCTGTTCTCAATCGGAAACCTCGTGGGGTCGGCAATTTTGGGAGCACGGGCAATCGGCCCCAACTGGCAACCGCGCGGCCTCGTTTTGTCGTTGTGGGTCGTCGGCACGGGAATCCTCGCCATCGCACTGTCACCGTCGCTGTGGTTCGTCGGAATCGCCAACGCGATCACGGGTATCGCCCACGCTGCTCTCCACGCAACCGCGAACACGATGCTACAAAACCGCACACCGGATGCGATTCGCGGACGAGTCAATGCCGCGTTCACCGGTTTCATGACGTTCGGCAATCTCATCGCGACCGCCTTCGCGGGTGTCGCACTCGGTGTCTTCGGCATTCGTGAAGTCATGGTCGCAGGATCGGTGTTGTCGCTGGTCGCGCTCGTCGCGCTGCAACGAGCGGTGTGGAACGCGGATGCAACCCCGATTGAGGAGCACGTCGATGCTTGATTTCCAGTCCCCCGAATTTCACGCGGATCCGTATCCCGCACTCGCAGTACTGCGGAAAGCCGGCCAGCCGGTGTGGCATGAGGGAACGGGCATGTTCCTCGCCGCTCGTCATGCCGACGCCAACGCGGTGTTGCGCGACAAGAGCCTTGGCCGAATCTTTCAACCGAAGAAACCGGAAGACGAGTGGTTCGACTTCAACTGGCTGCACGCGGATTCGATTCTCGATTCCGAACCGCCCAAGCACACTCGCCTCAAGTCGCTCATCTCGAAAGCGTTCAACCCCGTCACAATTCGTGCGCTCCGACCCGACATCGAGCGGTTGGCGGGCAACCTGCTCGACCACGCCGCCGAGCTGGGCGAATTCGATCTGATTGGCGACGTCGCCGAACCGCTTCCCGTCAAGGTCATTGCACACCTACTCGGATTCCCCGAATCGGACGAACACCTGCTGCGCCCGTGGTCACAGGCGATCGTCAAGATGTATGAGGTCGCCCCGACCGAACAGCACAAAGCTGACGCGCGCGCGGCGGCTCACGACTTCGCCGAGTATGTGCACGGGCTTATGGTTGACCGCAAGAAAAACCCCGGCACCGACCTCATCAGCACGCTGGCCGCGGTCGAGGAAGACGGTCAGAAGCTCAACGCGCACGAACTCATCGCAACGTGCGTCCTGCTCCTCAACGCGGGACACGAGGCGAGTGTCAACGGGTTCGGTAATGGAGCGGTCGCCGCACTGTCACGCCCCGACGTGATTCGACCGTTGCGCGACGACCCTCACGGGGTCGGCCCTACCGCGGTGGAGGAGTTCCTGCGATTCGACTCGCCCCTGCAACTGTTCGAACGAACCGCGACAGCCGACACCGAAATTGGTGGCGTGACAATTCGCGAGGGACAGAAGATCGCGGCACTTCTCGGGTCCGCGAACCGCGATGAGGACGTGTTCGACAACCCGACAGACATGGACCTCACGCGCGAACGCAATCCGCATATCGGGTTTGGCGCTGGCATCCACTTCTGTATTGGCGCACCGCTCGCTCGACTCGAAATGAACGTCGTATTGCCCGCCGTGTTCGAACGTTTCCCGGCACTCGAACTCACTGTGGAGCCGAAACGACGTCCGGGATTCGTCCTTCGTGGATACGAATCGGTCCCCGTCACCGCCTGACGATTTCGACGACGCCTCCCGAACGGTTAGATTTTTCACGTGGCAGTTCCCAAAATCGTCCTCTACTACGCGTTCGCGCCGGTCGCTGACCCGCACGCCGTCGTGTTGTGGCAGCGCACCCTGTGCCAGTCGCTGAACCTCAAGGGGCGAATCATTGTGTCGGAGCACGGCATCAACGGAACCGTCGGTGGCGACATGGCGGACGTCAAGAAGTACGTTCGCGCCACGAAGGAATACCCCGGCTTCGGAAAAATGGACGTCAAGTGGTCGGAGGGAACCGGTGACGACTTCCCGCGCCTGTCCGTCAAGGCACGCAAGGAACTCGTCGCGTTCACCTCTCCCGGTGAAATCACGGTCGACGAGTCGGGCGTGACGAACGGCGGTGTCCACCTCAAGCCCGCCGAGGTCAATCAACTCGTCGCCGATCGCGGTGATGACGTCGTCTTCTTTGATGGACGCAACGCGTTCGAGGCTCGTGTCGGCAAGTTCAAGGGCGCAATCATCCCCGACGTCCGCACCAGCCACGACTTCATCGCCGAAATCGAGTCCGGAAAGTACGACCATCTCAAGGACAAGGCGGTCGTCACGTACTGCACAGGTGGGGTCCGTTGCGAAATCCTCAGCGCCGTCATGAAGAACCGCGGATTCGGTGAGGTGTACCAGATCGAGGGTGGGATCGTCCGTTACGGCGAAGCGTTCCGCGACAAGGGCCTCTGGGAAGGGTCGCTGTACGTCTTTGACAATCGCCAGGTCACCAAGTTCGCGCCAGACGCCGCCGATATCGGTGAGTGTGACGTGTGTGGCGGAACAACCTCACAGGTCCTGAACTGCAACAACCTCACGTGTCGCCACCGAGTGGTCATCTGTGAATCGTGCTCGGCGAGCCCCGCCAACCTTGATTGTGACGGAAGCCACGCGCCGGTCAAGCGCTACGACGAAGTCGGCTAAACCTCGTCGAAACCGCTGGCGATGGCGGCGACCAGCTGAGCTCGTTCGTCAGCAGGAAGAAATGCACTATCGGCCGCGTTGAGTTGGAATTCGAGGATGTCGTCGATTGTGTACTCGAACACTTCGGACAGCACCGCCAGTTCGCGCGACAGAGTCGTGCCGCTCATCAGCCGGTTGTCGGTGCTCACCGTGACGCGGAACCCCAGTTGGTACAACAGGTCGAACGGGTGATCGTTGAGGTCGTTGCCGAATCGCGCGAACGCGTCGGTCTGCAGATTCGACGTTGGGCACATCTCGAGGGCCACCCCGCGGTCGCGCACCCACTCCGCCATTTCGCCCAGCGAAACGCGCGACACCGTGTCGTTCGCTTTGATCTCGATGTCATCAGTGATTCGCACACCGTGCCCAAGGCGAAGTGCACGACCGTCCAGCAGCGCGCCACGGATCGAGTCGAGACCGTCGGCTTCGCCCGCGTGTATCGTGCGCGGCATCCAGACGTCGTCCAACTTCGCGATTGCCGACGAAAGTCGCGAAACAGGGAAACCTTGTTCGGGACCTGCGAGGTCGAAACCGACAACACCACGGTCGCGGTGGCGGATTGCGAGCTCGGCAATCTCGTCGGCACGATCGGCTTGGCGCATCGCGCAGAGCAATTGTCCGATGCGAATCGCGTGGCCCGACGACGCCGATTCGGCACAGGCACTGTCGATTCCGCGCTGGACCGCCTCCACCGCCTGGTCGAGCGACAGCCCCTGCTCACCGTGAAGTTCGGGAGCCCAGCGGATTTCGCCGTAAATCACGCCATCCGAGGCGAGGTCGAGCACAAACTCGTGGGCAATGCGCTCGAGGTTCTCGGCGGTCTGCATGACGGACAGTGTGACGGCGAACGTCTCCAAATAATCAACGAGTGAGCCCGAGTCGGCTTGAGTGCGAAACCATTCCCCCAGACTCTCTGCGTCGGCGGCAGGGATCGAGGTCCCCGCAGCACCAGCCAGCTCGACAATCGTGGACGGTCTGACGCCACCGTCGAGGTGGTCGTGCAGTGACACCTTGGGCAAGGATTCGATGACGATATCTGTGCCCGCGACCAGGTGTTCAGCACGGTCGCCCGGCGATACCTGCGGAAGGACGAACCGGCTCATTCGCCGATGATTCCCGCGATGAGCGGTCCGTGGTCCACGACGGTGTCGCCGATTCCCCACGCTCCGTCGACTGCATCGAGAGCGCGGTCGAAGCGAGCAGCGTCATTCGCCGACAGCGTGAATACGGGGTCGCCCGCCTTGACAGCATCGCCCGGCTTGACGTGCAGGTCGATCCCGGCGGCGTGAACCACCGCGTCTTCCTTGCGGGCTCGACCGGCGCCCATTCGCCACGCTCCAATTCCAAACGGCAAAGCATCCATGTGCGTGATGATCCCATCACGGTCGGCGGTGACGACGTGCGTCTCGTTGGCGACGGGAAGTGCCGCGTCGGGGTCACCGCCCTGTGCCGACACCATCGCGCGCCAGACGTCCATGGCCTTGCCGTTGGACAGGTTGGCGCGGACGTCGGCGCCGTGCACCCCCGCGAGTTCGAGCATGTGCTCGGCGAGAGTGACGGTC
>JBEGTE010000025.1:0-8782 GCA_041179605.1 Actinomycetota bacterium
TGGTTACGAGTCGTACATCCGTGTCTGCGAACTTCTCGCCGAGCACACCCCCGGTGACTTCGCCAAGAAGTCGGTGCTGGTCAACTCGGGCGCGGAAGCTGTCGAGAATGCGGTCAAGATTGCCCGCAAGTTCACCGGCCGTTCGGGCGTTGCCGTCCTCGACCACGGATACCACGGTCGTACGAACCTCACCATGGCGATGAACTTCAAGGCGATGCCGTACAAGCTCGGCTTCGGCCCGTTCGCGGGTGACATTCACCACGCACCGAACTCGTACCCGTTCCACGACAAGTTGTCGGGTGCCGAGGCGGCCGCGCGCACCATCTCGTACCTCGAAAAGAAGGTCGGCGCGACAGACCTCGCGTGCGTGCCTCGTCGTCGAGCCGATCCAGGGTGAGGGCGGTTTCATCGTCCCCGCCGACGGCTACCTCCCCGCTCTGCAGAAGTGGTGCAACGAGAACGGCATCGTGTACGTCTCGGACGAGGTCCAGTCGGGCATCATGCGTACTGGCCACTACTACGCCTCGGAATTCTTCGGAGTCGTTCCCGACCTCGTCACCACCGCAAAGGGTGTCGCAGCCGGATTCCCGATTGCCGCCGTCACGGGTCGCGCCGACATCATGGACGCGAGCCACGCGGGTGGACTCGGGGGAACCTTCGGTGGAAACCCGATGTCCGCCGCTGCCGCAGTCCAGGTGTTTGAAGAAATCGAGAAGCGCGACCTCCTCAAGGAAGCACAGCGCGTCGAGAAGACGCTCAAGGGTGCTCTCCTCGAGTTGCAGAAGAAGTACCCGATCATCGGAGACGTCCGCGGAAAGGGTGCGATGCTCGCTATCGAGTTCACCGAACCCGGCACAGACACTCCGATCTCGGAAGTCGTTCCCAAGGTCACCGCGCACGGAATCGCAAACGGCGTTCTGCTTCTGTCGGCGGGAACCTACGGCAACGTACTTCGGTTCCTCCCGTCGGTCGTCACCTCGGACGAGCTTCTGCTCGACGCAGTGTCGGTCATCGACGAGGCCCTCGCGAGCCTCTAATGCATCCCCTTGCGGTCGATGGTTGTGTTGAACTCGCAGCCATCGACCGCAACGGTTTAATCGAATCGCGTCACATCGGTGCGTTCGTCGTCATCGACGCGGCGGGCAACGTTCTGGAATCGGGCGGCGACATCGACGCAGTGATTTTCCCGCGTTCGACTCTCAAGCCCCTTCAAGCAGTCGCGCTACTTCGGGCCGGAGCCGACCTGAACGGTGTCGACTTGGTTCTCTCCAGCGCGTCACACTGCGGTTCGCATCGGCACACCGACCACGTCGAATCGATGTTGAAGCACGACGGTTTGTCGGTTGACGATTTGGGGTGTCCCGCGCAGTGGCCACTCGGAGTCTCGGACAAAGCTGACCGCATCGCCAAGGGCGAGAAGGCTCAGCGGGTCACCATGAACTGTTCCGGCAAACACGCCGGTTTCCTGCGCACGTGTGTCACGAACGGATGGGACACGACGACGTACCTCGAACCGTCGCACCCGCTGCAGGTGAAGATCCGTGAGGTCGTCGAAGAATTCACGGGAACGACCGAGTTGTGGCCTGCCGTCGATGGCTGCGGCGCCCCGCTCTACGGGATGAGCCTGCGCGCCCTCGGCACAGGTCTCGCTCGCATGTCCGATGGCTCAGACCCCGACGCCACCAAGCTTGTCGAGGCGATTCGCGATCACCCGTGGGCGCTCGACGGTCCTGGTCGCGACAACACCCGCGTGATCGAAGTCACGGGAACCATTGCAAAGATCGGCGCCGAGGGCGTTCTGCTCGCGGCTCGCGACGGGATTGCCGTCGTGATCAAGTGCCTCGACGGGTCGCAGCGCCCCAACACGGCGGTCGCGGTCACGCTTCTCGAACGACATGGTGTTATCGACGCCACCGCGCGCGACACTCTCATCACGCAGCTCGTCGACCCGATTACCGGTGGCGAGTCCGTGGTCGGCGCACTATCCGTCTCAGTGTGAGAATTGTCGGGTGAACTCCGACAACACCACACTCACTCGACACGTCTTGACCGCCGACGGCGACGTCGAAGAAATCCCTCCGTACCGAATCTTGTGGCTTTCACGGTTGGTGTACAGCAGCGCATTTGAACTCGTCATCGCTGCCGTCATCGCGATCAACGCAATCTTCCTCGCCGTTTTGACAATGCCCGGCATCACCGACACCACACGACAGTTCGCGACGGCGGTTGACACCGCCGCGATGATTGTGTACGCGGCCGAGCTCGCGCTTCGAATCGTGTCGTACGGGTCGAAGCCGTGGATGTTTTTCACCAGGGGCTGGAATGTTTTCGACTTCCTCATCGTTGGTATCGCGCCTTTCGCGGCGGGCCAAACGGTGGTCTTACGACTGCTTCGGTTGATGCGCCTTCTGCGAATCTTCCGATTCCTGCCCGAGGTTCGCGTCCTTTTTGCGTCGATCGTGAAAAGTATTCCCCCGTTGCTGTCGATGTCTGTTCTCATCGGGTTGTTGCTGTTCCTTTACGGTATGGCCGGAACCTACCTTTTCGGGCGTGATCTCCCCGATGCCTGGGGTCACATCGGTCTCAGCCTCAAATCTCTCTTCATCCTCTTGACCTTGGAAAATTTTCCGATTTACCTCGAAGAAGCGATGCTGACGAGTCCTCTCGCACTTCCGTTCTTCCTGTCGTACGTGTTCTTTATCGTTTTCACAATCCTCAACGTCCTCATTGGTATTGTGCTCAACGCGATGGACGAAGCGCGTGCCGAGGTCAGGCTCAAGAACAGCGAAGTCGCGGCAATCAACGAAATCAGCCACATCATCGACGGAATGAGCAGCGACGGGAAGATTTCACGAGCCGAGCTTGCCCAGCTCAAGGCCGATATTGAACGCCTCCGGCGCACTCATCCCAGCTAGCACCCGCGCGAACGGGATCCGTGGCCACCGAGTTACGGGGTGATTCCGAGTCGCTTTCGACGGATTGCGCCTCCGACTTGCGCGGTCACAACACCGGCGATTGCGAGGATGAACACCGCGGATGCCAAAACGTTCGCCTCTGCGGGGATTCCACGTGATGCTGCGGTGTAAATGAACGACGGCAACGTGTCCACCGGGCCACGGTTGAAGTTCGTGATGATGAAGTCATCGAACGACAAGGCGAAAGCCAAGAGTGCGGCGGCCACAATGCCCGGAAGCAACAGCGGGAAGGTCACCTTCCACCACACCTGACTGGGCTTGGCGTAGAGGTCACGTCCGGCTTCTTCGAGTTTGGGGTCGAGCCCTGCGACTCGCGCGCGCACGGTGACAACGACAAACGAGATGCAGAACATGACGTGAGCGAGGATCACGGTGGTCATTCCCTTGGGCATTCCTGCGTTGAGGAATTGTGCCGCAAGTCCTGCGCCGAGAACTACCTCGGGAGTAGCCATCGGCAGGAACAACAGCAGCGTCGTCGCCGCGCGGCCCTTGAACTTGTAGCGAACGAGCGCAATTGCGATTGCCGTTCCCAACACTGTCGCGACAATCGTCGAGACAGTCGCGATGATGATGGAGTTCGCAAACGCTTGACACACGCCCTGTGCGTCACAGACGTTGAGCCAGTTGTTGAACGTAAAGCCGTTCCAGATGATGTTGGTGCGTTTCGAATCGTTGAAGGAAAACAGAATCGTGTACGCGATCGGAACAAGCAGATAAATGAGCGCGAGAATGCCGTAGAGCGGAAGTAGGTATTTGCCGAGTTTCACAGGAGGTCGTCCGTTCCGCTCTTGAACACGTATGCCGAAACCAGAATGAGGATTGCGCCCATCAGAACGAGGGACATCGAGGCGGCGTGCGGATAGTTCTGCAACACGAGGAAGTTGGATTCGATGACGTTTCCGATCATCGAGGTTTGCGTTGACCCCAAGAAGTTGGCGGATGCGTTGACATAGTCGCCGGCCGCCGGGATGAACGTCAGCAGCGTCCCCGAGACGATTCCCGGCAACGTCAACGGCACGGTCACTTTGCGGAACGTCGTGAACGAATTTGCGTACAGGTCGTTCGATGCTTCAAGCAAACGCAGATCGAGACGTTCGATGCTCGTGTACAGCGGCAGGGTCATGAACGGGATGAAGTTGTACGCCAAACCGAAGATGACCGAGATTGCCGTTCCCGTGATGTGCGTGTCTGGTGGCACGAGCGCGAACGCCTTGAGCGTCCCCACGATGAGACCCTCATCCGCGAGAAGTTGCTTCCAGGCGACCGTTCGCAACAGGAAGGAGATGAAGAACGGTGCGATGACGAGTACCAGCGCGAGCGACTGTAAGAGCGGGTATGGGCGAAGTCGGACCCCGATGAAATAGGCGAGAGGGTACCCAATGGCTAGAGCAATGATGGTGGCGATTGCCGCATAGGTGAACGATCGCAACGAGTGCTCACCGTACATTCCCAAAACTTCGACATAGTTTTCCCAGCGGAACGCGTAGACATATTCGCCGATGAAAGCCGCGGGGGGCGCGGTTTTGAAGGACGTCAGAATCAGCGAGAACAGCGGCGTCAAGAAGAAGAGCAACAGATAGACGATTCCCGGCAACAACAAGAACCAGGCAACGCGACTCTTCTTTTGAGAAGCGGAAGACACCGCGGTACCGGACGGTCCGTGGCTGAATGCTCCGATCGCCATGTTTCGCTACTTCGCTTGAGCGGCGAGCGTCGTCGTGCTCGTGTCGGACTCGATGAACTCGGCGGCTTCGAACGGGATTCCGAACGAGAATTCGGTGTCCCACGACAACCACACCTGCGTTCCAGCCTTGACGATGTCCCCGTCATTCTGCTCAAACACGGTCATCGTGTTTAGTCCTGGCACGTCAACGAGGTACTGCGTGGACACACCACTGAACGACGCATCAATCACGTTTCCCGGTCCAACGATTGTTCGAGTCTTGGACGCGGCGGGTTTTGTGCGCGAAATCGCGATTTTCTCGGGGCGGACACCGACAGTGATTTCACCCTTCACGACCGCCGAACGTGCTGCGGGGACGTCGAACGAGTGCGCACCGACGGACACGGTCACCGTCGAGGATGTTGCGGTGGAGACGGTGCCGTCGAACAGATTGGATTGTCCGAGGAAGGTCGCAACGAATCTCGTCTTCGGCAGTTCATAGAGTTCGGCCGGGGCGCCCATCTGCTCGATCTTGCCTTTGTTCATGACCGCCACGGTGTCCGCCATCGTCATGGCTTCTTCCTGATCGTGCGTCACGTGAAGGAACGTCAATCCCACCTCAGACTGAATCGACTTAAGTTCGATCTGCATCTGCCGACGCAGTTTGAGGTCGAGAGCGCCGAGAGGCTCGTCCAACAACAACAGCGCCGGGCGGTTGACAACTGCACGCGCGAGTGCGACACGTTGCTGCTGACCGCCGGACAGTTGCGATGGCTTGCGCGAGGCGACGTGGTCCAGCTCAACCAGCGCTAATGCTTGATGCGCCAAATCCATGGCGTTCGCAATTTTGCGCTGCTTCAAACCAAACGCGACGTTTTCGAGGATGGTCATGTGCGGAAACAGCGCGTATGACTGGAAAACGGTGTTCACTGTTCGCTGGTGCGGCTTGGTGTTGGTGATGTCCTTACCGCCGATGAGGATTTTCCCCGACGTTGGTTCCTCCAGACCCGAAATCAACCGCAACGTCGTGGTCTTTCCACAACCCGACGGACCGAGAAGTGCAAAGAAAGAACCAGCCGGAATCTTGAGGCTGATGTTGTCTACCGCGGTGAAGCCAGGAAACACCTTGGAGATGTTGACGAGTTCAAGATCCGCCCCGCCCGTCGCAAAGACAGACGACTCATTGTGTGACATCGGTAATGATCCGACTAGCCGAGGACGACGCCTTGGAACGCTGCCTGGAATTCCGATTCCTCGGCATCAGTCAGCGAACGGAAGATGTGCACTTGGCTCAGTGTCTCCTCGTTGGGGAAAATCCACTGATTCTCGGCGAGTGCCGGGTCGATCTTGATGGCTTCCTCGAATGCGCCCTTGACGGGGGTGACGTAGTTCACCCACGCAGCCACTTGTGCCGCAATCGCGGGGTCGTAGTACCAGTTGATGAGCGTCTCTGCGTTGGTCTTGCGGGGGCTGCCGATCGGGATGATGAAGGTGTCGTTCCAGAACGTGCCACCCGACTCGGGAAGGACAAACTTCCACTTCTCGTATCCAGCCTCGGCGTTCAGCACCGTGATGTCGCCGGACCACACGATTCCCGCGAGAGCGTCCTCGTTGACAAGGTCTTCCGAGTACGAGTTGCCCTTGACGTTACGGATTTGTCCGTCGCTCACCTTGGCGGTGAGTGTATCCAACGCGTTGTTGAAGTCGTCCGCGGTGAACGCGGTAATGTCGACACCTTGGCCGAGCATGATGACACCCAGCGTGTCGCGCATTTCGCTGAGGACCACCACGCGGCCCTTCAAGTCCTCGCGCCAGAGGTCATCGAGCGTGCGGACTGGGGTTTTGACGAGGTCCGTGTTGTAGACGAAACCGGCAAAACCGCCTTGCCACGGCAGCGACGACTGACGGCCGAGATCGAAATCCGGGTTGAGCAACGTCTCAACGACATTGGCGTGGTTCGGGATGTTCTCAAGGTTGAATTTCTGCGTCCACCCTCGGCGAATCCAGCGCGAGACCATCCACTCCGTGAGACACACCGTGTCCGCACCGACGTCTTGCCCGAGAGCCAGCTGGTCCTTGACTTTCGCGAAGTACGAGTTGTTGTCGTCGACGTCAACAATGTAATTAGCGGCAATTCCTGTTTCGGCTGCAAACGCGTCCAGTGTGGGGTGGTTGCCCGCGTCGTCCTCATCCAAATAGAGAGGCCAGTTTGCCCAGTTGACAGTTTTGTCCGTAGCCGAAATATCTTCCGGAGCAGTCAGCGTTCCTTCACCACCGGGTGCACACGCGGCGAGAGCGAGCGCGGACGCACCTCCGATAGCGCCTCCGAGGAGTGCGCGACGCGTCATCTGCGCGCGACGAGCCTGGATGACGAGTTCACGAACGATGGGATCTTCGGGAAGGTTTCGCTGTGCCATGGTTTTCCTCACTTTAACGGACTTCGTTGTCACGCTTTCGCGTAACTGAATCATGGCACACCGAGTGCCAATTTGACATACATTAAGTTCGCATTTAACACGATTGTTACTTGAGAGGTACTGATTTCGAAGAGTTTCCTGCGATTCGTTGCGAATTCCACACTGAAACGGAATAATGACAGAGGGATTTCTTTCCCGATTCACAGTCACAGGAGACGAACAATGCGGATTTCCGTTCCCGCCGAAATCAAGAACAACGAGTACCGAGTCGCCATCACCCCCGCGGGTGTCAAGGACCTCGTCAACGCTGGCCACGACGTCGTGGTTCAGGCTGGCGCAGGACTGGGCAGCGGTATCACCGACGAGCAGTACAGCGCACAAGGCGCAACCATCGAGAAGGACGCCGCGAAGGTGTGGGCATCCGGCGACATGGTTCTCAAAGTCAAGGAGCCGATCGAAAGCGAGTACGGCTACTTCCGCGAGGGCATGCTCCTCTTCACGTACCTGCACCTCGCGGCCGAAGAGCACCTCACCAAGGCGCTGATTGAATCAAAGGTCACGTCGATCGCCTACGAAACCGTGCAGCTGCCGACCCGCGCACTCCCCCTGCTTGCTCCGATGTCCGAGGTCGCGGGTCGTCTTTCGGTCATCGTCGGCGCGAACGCGATGCTGCGCCCCAACGGCGGACCCGGAATGCTGGTTCCCGGCGTCCCCGGAACTCACCCCGCTAACATCGTCGTCCTCGGTGGCGGTGTCGCCGGCACCAACGCGGTCGCCATGGCCGTCGGACTCGGTGCCAACGTCACCGTTCTTGACACGAACATTCAGCGACTGCGTGAGCTCGACGCGCTGTACGCGGGTCGCATCCAGACCATCGCGTCGAACGCCTACGAAATTGAAAAGGCTGCTCTTCAGGCCGACATGCTCATCGGTTCGGTTCTGATCCCCGGCGCCAAGGCACCGAAGCTCATCACCAACGACATTGTCAAGAAGATGAAGAAGGGCGCCGTGCTGGTCGACATCGCGATCGACCAGGGCGGTTGCTTCGAGGACTCACACGCGACGACCCACAGCGAACCGACCTTCGCCGTACACGACACGATTTTCTACTGTGTCGCCAACATGCCGGGTGCGGCGCCGCAGACGTCGACGCATGCACTGACCAATGCGACGGCGCCCTACGTCCGTGCACTCGCGTCGAAGGGATGGAAGGACGCCCTCAAGGCGGACGGATCGCTCGCTCTCGGACTGTCGACCCACGACGGAAAGTTGACGAACTCGGCGGTCGGTGACGCTCACGGGATCCCGTCGGTCACCATCGAATCCGTCCTCGCGTAAACAACCACTCGTCGACCCCTCCAGGAACCCACGCCGGGTTTCGCGGAGGGGTCGAACGTTTCCGGTGGCTCTCCCGTTGCCAGATGCGCGTCGCGGGTTAACGTCGGCAGGACAAGCACGTTCGACACAAGTCCGTGCAACCTCGGACTCCACTGCGAAACCGACATGACAAACCGCGTCGGGTCCGACTCGAAACGCCGCGACGCCAGCAGAGCCGCGAGTTCGTGCTTGCGCGAATCGGGCAACGAATCGTGCAATCGGTCGAGGTCGTCGACGACCACAACGCCCGACGCGTTCTGGATGTCGTCGAGGCTCCGCGCCACGGTCACCGAAAGTTCCCTCGTCAACGCGCTCGTCGCGGTGGTTCGTCCCGACCCTCGACGGCCGAC
>JBEGTE010000026.1:0-8269 GCA_041179605.1 Actinomycetota bacterium
GTGGCTGGCCCAAAGAATAGACTTGACCCAATGCCGTAGGGGGTCATCGATGGGTTTGCTCGACAACGTTGAACGTGGTCTGGAGAAGCTCGTCAGTGGCGCGTTCGCAAAGTCGTTCCGCGGTGGCGTTCAGCCGATCGAAATCGTCGCCGCGCTCAAGCGCGAACTCGATTCCCGCGCCGTCGTCGTTCAGCGCGACCGCATTCTGGCCCCGCACGCGTACACCGTCGGACTGTCGGCACAGGACTTCAGCCAACTCAACGCGCACGGGACCGTACTCATCGCCGAATTGGTCGATGCGGTTCGCGACTATGCCCACCGCCAGCGCTATTCGTTCGCGGCGCCTGTCACGGTCGGACTAGCCGCAGCCGCGGACATTCCCAACGGAGTCGTCCGGGTGATGTCCCAGGCGCTCGACGCAGTTGCGCAGTGGCAGCCAGCCGTCGAGATTAACGGCGAGACCGTGTATCTGACGGAAACCGAGTCAATCATCGGCCGTGGCGCAACCGCAACAATCGTCATCAACGACGGTGGCGCTTCCCGCAATCACGCCCGAATCGTATGGAACGGCAAGGCCGCCGGACTCGAAGACCTGCAGTCCACCAACGGAACACTTCTCAACGGGCAACGCATCACCGTCTCCCCGCTCGAACAGGGTGACGTCATCGAAATCGGTGCGACCAGACTCGTTTTCCGAATCCTGCCGGGAGCCGCCGCATGAGCGAATTGACGCTGTTCGTACTCCGATTTGGATTCCTGGCAATCCTCTGGATCTTTGTGTTCGCCGTCGTCTTTGCCCTGCGCAGCGACCTGTTCGGGCACTACACGCGTCGCAGCGAGCGGGTTGCGCCGGACATCACCGTGAATCCGGCTGCACAGGCGCCGGCATTCATCCCGCCCGTCGAATCGTCCGTCAATTCGGACCCCGCTCGAACCCTCATCATTACGGCGGGCGCACGCGAAGGGCTCGAGATCCCTCTGGACGCCGACCAACTCACGATCGGGCGAAGCGCTCAATCCGGGCTCGTCATTCGTGACGAATACACCTCGACGAACCACGCTCGCCTGCAACTGTGGAACGGGGATTGGGTCATCCAAGACCTCAACTCGACGAACGGGACGTTCGTCAACAACCAGCGCGTCAGTGTTCCGACCCCGGTTCCTCTCTACACCCCCGTCTCAATCGGTTCGACGATCTTCGAACTGAGGCCGTAATGGACGCACGCGTTCTCACGACGGCGGCAAGCCACGTCGGCCGAATCCGAATGAGCAATCAGGATTCGGGATACGCGGGAACGCACCTGTTCATGGTCGCAGACGGCATGGGCGGTCACGCCGGTGGCGACGTCGCAAGCTCGCTGGCGACACAGGCGATTACCTCCGTCGCCGACGAACGCTTCGAGTCGATTGATGTTGCCCAAAAGACCCTCGTCGAAGCGGTCAAACACAGCGCACAGGAGTTGTCGGACGCTGTGCGCGATCACCCAGACCTGCAGGGAATGGGAACGACCGTCAGTGCGATGATTCGCCACGACGACAAGGTGGTCGTGGCTCACATCGGTGACTCGCGAATTTACTTGTTCCGCCACGCAAAGCTCGAACAAATTACGACAGACCACACGTTCGTGCAGAAACTCGTCGAAACCGGCCGAATCACAGCCGAAGAAGCAGCGGTTCACCCCCGTCGAAACGTGCTCATGCGCGTCCTTGGTGACTTCGACCAGAACCCGGACGTTGACACGTTCATTCTCGAGACGGAGCCGGGAGACCGTTGGTTGCTCTGTTCTGACGGACTGTGCGGATACGTCCCCGACGACGCTGTCGCGCGCATCTTGCGCGACACCCCCGATGCTGCCGCCGCGAGCACGAAGCTCATCGAAGCGGCTCTTGATCGCGGTGCGCCGGACAACGTCACCGTCGTCATCGCCGGAGTCAACGAAACCAACGTCAGTGCTGCGTCGCGGCCGATTCTCGTCGGTGCGGCCGCACAGCCGCTCATTTTCGACGCGGTCACCAAACGCCTACCCAAGATGCCAGGGCTCTTTGGGTCGGTACCCGGGATGGGTGAGGCAGAAAAATTTGCAACCCCCGATTTTCTCGAGACGATCATCGCCGAGGACAAGAGGCGTGCAGTTCGCCGCCGCATGCGGTGGGCGACGTATCTCGGAATCGCACTCACGCTCGTTGTCGGGTTTGCCGTCTGGGGATACTTCTGGAGCCAATCACAGTTCTTCATCGGCAGTGACGGCGACTCCGTCGTGATCTATCGCGGAATCGTCGGCGAAATCGGTGGCGTGAACCTCCACTCAGTCGAACGCGACACCGACATCCCCGTCGCGGACCTTCCCCAGTACCTGCAGCACGCGGTTGTCAACACAATCCCGGTTGACAGTTATAACGCTGCTCTCGAAGTAGTTTCAAGGATTCGAAATGTCAGCGCCACTCAGTAGCCTCGACAATTCGACAATCACCGAGCAGTTGCTGCTTCGGTTGAAAATCCCTACGAAACTTCGAAACCTCGAAGCGACGCTGATTCTGTTCGCGATGATCATCACGTCGTCCGCGCTCGCACTTGTTGACCTCGGCGCAACGGGTCACCTCAACGTCTCCATCATCGGGCTGTCGCTCGGACTGGGTGCGATCGTGCTCGCGATGCACATGGCCCAGCGATTCGTCGCGCGAGACGCTGACCCTCTCATCCTCCCCATCGTGACGTTGCTCAACGGGCTCGGGATCGCGATGATCCACCGACTCGACATCGCCAACGGTTTGACGGGCTGGCAGTCGCAAGCGACCAGACAGATGGTCTGGACAGCGATTGCAACGGTCGTGGCGATCGCCGTCATCGTGACCGTTCGCAATCACCGCGTTTTACAGCGCTACCGATATGTGTGGATGGCGATCGGGATCGTGCTGCTTGTGATGCCTCTCATTCCCTTCATCGGTGTCACCATCAACGGCGCACGCCTCTGGGTGAATCTCGGAGTCGTCACCTTCCAACCAGGGGAAATCGGCAAGATTGCCCTCGCGTTGTTCTTCGCGGGGTATCTCGTCACCGCTCGGGACTCGCTATCAATGGTGGGTAAGAAATTCCTCGGTGTTCGCTGGCCGCAACTGAAGGACCTCGGCCCGATCTTCGTGGTCTGGATGGTCGCGATGATGGTGCTCATTTTCCAGCGCGACATGGGAACGTCGTTGCTGTACTTTGGCTTGTTCCTGGTGCTCATGTACGTCGCCACGGGTCGCGCGATCTGGTTCATTGTCGGAGGTGGGCTTTTCGGCACCGGTGCGCTCATCGCCAGCCGCTTCCTCACCTATGTTGAAGGACGCTTCGCTGCATGGCTCGACTCCTTCAATCCCGTTGTGTACGAGGCAATCGGCGGTTCCTATCAGCTCGTTCAGGGAATGTTTGGTTTTGCGTCGGGCGGAATCATCGGAACCGGACTCGGAGCCGGGCATCCCAACATCGTTCCACTCGCGGAATCGGATTACATTGTGGCGAGCCTCGGCGAAGAACTCGGGCTCGTTGGAATCTTCGCCATTCTCAGCCTGTACCTGTTGTTCATCTCCCGCGGCATGCGCATCGGCATCAACGGAGCCGACGACTTCGGTCGTCTGCTCGCTGTCGGTCTCACATTCGTTATCGCGCTGCAGGTTTTCATCGTCATTGGCGGTGTCACACGCGTCATCCCCGTCACCGGACTCACCACGCCTTTCCTCGCTGCTGGTGGTTCGTCACTGGTCGCGAACTGGATCATCGTTGCCCTCTTGCTTCGACTCAGCGACACCGTTCGCCACCAACGTGAGGGTGGTGTTGCCTCGTGATGAAAGAGCTCCGCCGCGTCAGCCTCGGCATCCTCGTCCTGTTTTCGACCTTGTTTGCATCCACGACAGTGCTCCAGGTGTTCCAAGTGGACAACCTCCGAGTCGATCCGCGAAACGTTCGAACCCTCTACGACAGCTACTCCACGGAACGCGGTTCCATCATCGTCGGAACAACAAATATCGCCGAGTCGGTCCCGTCCGACGACATCTACACCTTCCAACGCACGTATGTTGGGGGCGGACTGTATGCGCCAATCACCGGCTACTACTCAATCAACCACGGCATGAGCGGCCTGGAACTCGCCATGAACGACCAGTTGAGCGGTCAGTCCAACGCACAATTCTTCGACCAGGTTCTTGCCCTTGTGACCGGCGCCAACCCTCGAGGAGCCTCGGTTCGCTTGACGCTCAACGCCAGCGTGCAGCAGGCCGCTCGCGATGCCCTCGGTGATCTCACCGGTGCCGCGATCGCGCTGAACCCCAAGACCGGCCAAATTCTGGCACTCGTGAGCACCCCGTCGTATGACCCCAACGATGTCGCATCCCACGACGCGGACACTGCCGCGACGGCATATCAAGCGTTGATTGACTCGAGCAACTCTCCACTGGCGAACAGAGCTATCGCCTCGACGCTGTATCACCCCGGGTCGGTGTTCAAGTTGGTCGTCGCCGCGGCGGCGCTCGATTCGGGCGCGATGACGACGAGCACAGCCGTTCCCAACCCCGCATCGTTGACGTTGCCACAAAGCACCTCGACAATCCAGAACTCGGGCGGTGGAAAATGTGGCAAGGGTGACAACGTCACCATCGCGGAATCGTTGCTTCGCTCGTGCAACATTCCCTTCGCCGAAATCGGACAGATCGTCGGAGAGAACACCATCCGCGATTACGCCGAGAAGTTCGGGTTCGGAGCCACCATCGAGATTCCGATGCCGGCAACTCCGTCGATCTACCCGTCGGGGATGGATGACGCACAGTTGATGTTGTCATCATTCGGTCAATACGACGTCCAGGTCTCACCTCTGCAAATCGCCATGGTCACGTCCGCGATTGCGAATGGCGGACGGCTGATGAAGCCGACCGTTGTCGATTCGGTACTCGCACCCGATTTGTCTCCTCTCACGACATTTGAGCCGACCGAATACAGCGTTCCGATCACGGAAGGCACCGCGAGCACGCTGGTGCAGATGATGATCAACAACGTCCAGAGTGGCGTGGCGTCCAACGCCAAGATTCCGGGCATCGCGGTGGCCGGGAAGACGGGAACTGCCGAGAACGGTGACGGCGCCCCCTACACACTCTGGTTCACAGGATTCGCACCCGCCGAAGACCCCCAAGTCGTTGTCACCGTGATGGTGGAAAACGGAGGCGGTCTCGGGCAAACGGGAACGGGTAATAGCGTTGCGGCCCCCATTGCGCGCGCAATCATGAAGGCGGTGTTGTCACAGTGAGACCACAGACAGGTCAAACATTCGGCGGTCGATACGAGCTGAAGACTCGTCTCGCGATCGGCGGAATGGGCGAGGTGTGGCACGCCGTCGACACCGTCATTGAACGCAGCGTCGCCATCAAAATCCTCAAGGAAGAGTACGTGTCCGACCAGGCGTTCCGCGAGCGTTTCCGCGCCGAAGCCCGACACGCGGCTCTCGTCAATCACGAAGGAATCGCGGGCGTCTACGACTTTGGCGAAGAAGAAGGAAGCGCATACCTCGTCATGGAACTCGTTCCGGGTGAGGCGCTGTCCGTGATTCTCGAGCGCGAGCGAATCTTGTCCGCCGAGCGCGTGTTGGACATCGTGGCCCAAACAGCGGCGGCACTGCACGCCGCTCACGAAGCGGGACTAGTTCATCGTGACATCAAGCCGGGCAACCTCCTCATCACGCCGGACGGACGCGTCAAAATCACCGACTTTGGAATCGCACGCGCTGCGGACCAAGTTCCGTTGACGGCAACCGGTCAGGTCATGGGAACCGTTCAGTACCTCTCGCCCGAACAGGCGTCAGGAAAGACGGCGAGCCCGCTGACCGACATTTACTCGTTGGGAATCGTGGCGTACGAAGCACTAGCGGGTCGTCGCCCCTTCACCGGCGAATCACAGGTGTCGATCGCGATGGCTCACATCAAAAACCCGCCACCTCCACTTCCCGAAAACATTCCACTTCCGGTGCGAAACCTTGTTCTCAGCTGTATCGCCAAAAAGCCCGAATTGCGACCGGCTTCCGCCCAACATCTCGCTCGCGCCGCGATTGCTGTTTCACGAGGCCGATTTGGTGAAGCGCTCGCATTGGTCCCCACCGTCGACACGAACAACGACGTCATTGACGACGGCGACGAGGACATGACAACGCGAATCATCCCCGTCGCAATTCCGCCGGAAGATATGCCGAAACCCGCGAAACCGCCTCGCAAGAAGCTTCCCTGGCAGGTCATTGCTCTTGCCTCTGTGCTTGCGCTGGTAGTCGTCGGTACCGCGATTGGGCTGATCGGTCGACTTGTGTCACAACCCAATCCGTCGACTTCGCCAACTTCCAGTGCGTCCGCAACTCCCAGCGGAAGCCCCAGTTCGGACGGTCGTGTCACCGTCATCGAAGCCGACTTCCTCGGCTTGACAGAAAACCAAGTGCGCGACCTGCTCGAAGGTCAAGGTTTGCGACTCGATGCAGTTGTCGGAAACATCCCCGAATCGGCGGACCTTGTGGGTACCGCCTATCGGGTGAATCCAACGGGTTCCATCCCGCTCAACACGCTCGTCGCGGTGTATTTCTATGACGCGATTCCGACGCCACCCGCACCGAGCGGACTGACCGTGAGCACCGGTCCCTACACGGCTGGATCGACGATTACCGTCACGTGGCCGACCTACGGGCAGTGCCCAGCCGGCTTCGCACTGAAAAACTACGTTGTCACCGCGAATGGTGGAACGGTGGCTAGCGGCGGAACGTTTGGGCCGGCCGTCACCAGCACCACGGTCGTGATTGATGAGGACACGAGTGAGGTTCGAGTCTCGTACCTCGTGAAGTGTGGCTCGTTGTCGTCTAACCCTTCGGAAGATCTGGTGGTGCCCGTTGACTGATTCACCGACACCCTCGCGAAGCGGACTCGACTCCGTCCTGACCTCCGGGTTCCAGTTCGCGGGTCGCTATCGCCCCGAACACCTCATCGGTCGAGGCGGGATGGCAAACGTCTATCTGGGAACGGATACGCGCCTGCAGCGACGAGTCGCCATCAAGGCACTGCGCCCCGAGGTCGCGATCGACAGGGATTCGCGCAAGCGATTCCAGCGCGAAGCTCACGCGGTCAGCACGATGGGTCACCCGAGCATCGTGCGCGTGTACGACGCTGGCGAAGAGCTCATCCCCGCCGCGTCACTGGAAACGCCGATTCCGTTCATCGTCATGGAGTACATCGACGGCAAGATTTTGCGAAAGTTGATGGACAACGGGCCGTTCGAACCTAAAGTCGCCGTGCACATCGCTCTCGGAATCCTCGATGCTCTAGACGAGTCTCACCGCGCCGGGATCATTCACCGTGACATCAAGCCGGGAAACGTCATGGTGACACCGACGGGATTGGTGAAGGTGTGCGATTTCGGAATCGCACAAGCGATCGAAGACCCCACGAACGACCCCAGCGCGATTGTTGGCACGGCTCAATATTTTTCGCCGGAGCAGGCGAAGGGCGAGATCATCGATGGGCGAAGCGACCTGTACTCGACGGCCGTCGTTCTGTTCGAGATGGTCACGGGAACTCCCCTGTTCACGGGCGACACCTCGGTCGCGGTCGCATTCCAACACGTCACACAAACGGCTCCCCGTGCTCGCAGTCGTCGCCCTGAACTGTCGCCGGAACTCGATGTCATCATCGCCAAGGCCTTGGAAAAGGACCGCACACTCAGATTCGGATCGGCTGCGGACTTCGCGGCGGCACTCCGGGGAATCAAGAACCTCGTCGGCACGGGACCTGCACCACGTGATCAGGCGGTTCCGGAAACCGTAGAATCGTCGGTGAATCGACCCGCCGTCGCCGCTCCGGCTCCGCAGCCGGCGCGACCAGTGGACACGCCTCCGTCCTCACCATTTGCAACCGGAAAGACCCCGAGCATGGATTTGTCAGAACTTCGCGACTCCCTCAACAGCGATACCCCACCGCAGCCGAAAACGATGAAATGGATTCTCGCGGTATCGGCAGCGGTCGTCGTTGTCGCGAGTGTCATTGCGGGAATGATGTTCTGGGTACTCACTCTAGGCGGCGCCCCCGGTGCGACGAGCATGGCGATCGAAATCCCTGCCGTCACGTCTCAGCCCTATGCCGATGCCGAAGCGTCGATGACGAAACTGGGTCTCGTGGTCAAGCACGCCAGCGCATCGAGCGACACCGTTCCCGCTGGTTCGGTTATTTCGACGGATCCCGAAGCGGGAATCCGTGTCGCGGCGGGTGAAGTCGT
>JBEGTE010000027.1:0-10104 GCA_041179605.1 Actinomycetota bacterium
GTCGAACTCGTCACCGAAACCGTCAACCGCGTCTTCTATCTCGACGCGAACCGCGAAGTGCTCGACGTGTACAACATGGGGTGGAAGCACTATCTGCGTCAACGTGAAGCGGACGAGGAACGTCGCAAGAAGGAACGCGCCAACACCGAAAAGAAGGCGACCGCGCTGCAGTTGCAGGCCGCGCGATTCGGAGCGAAGGCGTCGAAGGCGGCCGCCGCACACCAGATGGTTGCTCGTGCAGAGAAGATGCTTTCTGGTCTCGATGAGGTTCGCCAAGTCGAACGAGTGGCGAAGCTGAGATTCCCCGACCCTGCTCCGTGCGGCAAGACGCCGTTGATGGCGAAGAACCTATCGAAGTCGTACGGCTCACTCGAAATCTTCACCGCGGTCGACCTCGCGATCGACAAGGGCTCCAAGGTCGTCATAATCGGGCTGAACGGTGCCGGCAAGACAACACTGCTACGGATGCTTGCCGGTGTCGATACTCCGGACACGGGGGAGTTGGAGAAGGGCCACGGACTCAAGGTCGGCTACTACGCACAGGAACACGAAACACTGGACGTCGGCTACTACGCACAGGAACACGAAACACTGGACGTCAAACGTTCGGTATTGGAGAACATGGTCGCCGCGTCGCCACACCTCACCGAGACAGATGCCCGCAAGGTGCTGGGTTCGTTCCTCTTCCTCGGCGACGATGTTCGCAAACCAGCCGGGGTGCTGTCCGGTGGTGAAAAGACTCGGCTCGCCCTCGCAACTCTCGTCGTTTCGAGCGCGAATTTACTTCTACTCGACGAACCAACCAACAACCTCGACCCGGCATCACGCCTTGAAATCCTCGATGCACTCAACCACTACACGGGTGCTGTAGTTCTCGTCAGCCACGACCCCGGCGCGGTTCAGGCGCTCAATCCCGAGCGCGTTCTGATCATGCCGGACGGCGTCGAAGATCTGTGGAACCAGGAATACGCCGACCTGATTGAACTCGCGTAGGCGGTCGTTCGACTAGTTCACACGGGCGTCGACCGCGGCGTCCTCGAAATCTTCATCCTGTTGCCTTGCGGTTTTCCTCTTCGCTGGAGCGGTCGTTTCAATCGGCCCGCGAGCCTCTTTCCGCAACGCCCAGCCGTACCCGACGAAGCCCATCAGCGCGAAGACGTACCACTGCAACGCGTACGACAGGTGCGGCCCTTCATCGAGAATCGGCCTGTCCCACGCGGTGTCCTTCAACGTCGCGGGGGATTCCGCATCGACGCGTCCGTACCAGCCCTCGAACGTCGGATTGTTGATGCGGGACGCAATCGACGGAACGTGGATGGTCGCAATCTGTCCCTCCGGCGCATCGCGGCCGGGAATCGTTTGCTCACTCGGCATCAATCGCGCAACCACCGTGACGTCCACTTTGGGAATCGCGGGGGGATTCACCGGATTGGCATTCGTTGCGTCGGCCGCGACCCAGCCACGATCCACAACGAGGACGTTCCCCGAATTGTCGAGGAACGGGACGAGTTGCTCGAAACCTATCCCGCCCTCGCCAATTCGTGTACGAACGTAAATCGCACGGTCATCCAGATACCGACCGGAAAGTTCTACAGGCGTCCACTTGAGTGATTCGTCAGCATTGAGGACATCGCCGAGCACGTCGGCGACCGGCGCTGGGTCGCGGTCATAGTTGGCGTCCAACACCGCAATCGCTGCTTGCGCCTCAGTTCTCCTGGCAAACTGCCATTGTCCGAGAGCGACACACGCGATGGCGAACGCAATCGTCATGGACAGAATTCCCAACCACCGACGCGTGAACGCGAGTCGAAGGGGACTCACTGGCGACCGCTGGGCAGGCTCGACAGATTGGGACGATGCGACTGCGCCTTCTGCACTCCGGGCGCTTTAGTGATGTTTGCGAGCATGACCGCAATCGCGGGGAGAACAATGACTCCCGTCGCAGGGATGAGTATCCACCACCCAGGCACGACGAAGCACAAATAGAGACAGACCAGTCGGAGTGCCATCGAAATGATGTACGACGTCATGCGAGCAGACCGCTCATCCGCTGGAGCGGCGGGGAGTGACGTCAGGGATTGGGTCTCACGGTCCACACCGTTGATATTACGCCTGCCCGATACGCTGGATGACATGACAACCCCACGCACTGTACTCATCACCGGCGGAAACCGCGGAATCGGTTTCTCGATTGCCGAAACGTTCATCGCACAGGGTCACCGAGTCGCCGTCACCGCTCGGTCGGGCGAGGGCCCGAAGGGTTCGATGACCGTCGTCGCCGATGTCACCGACGGTGAATCACTTGACCGTGCCGTTGCGGAGGTCGAAGCGGCTCTCGGCCCCATCGAGGTGCTCGTCGCCAACGCGGGAATCACCAAAGACATGCTGTTGCTTCGAATGACCGACGAAGACTTCGAGACGGTCATTGACACCAACCTCACCGGTTCGTTCCGTGTGGTCAAGCGCGCAATCAAGTCGATGATCAAGCAACGTTTCGGTCGTGTCATCTTCATCTCGTCGGTTGTCGGCCTTTACGGAAGCCCCGGTCAAATCAACTACTCGTCGTCCAAGAGCGCTCTCGTCGGCTTCGCTCGATCGTTGACGCGCGAGTTGGGGTCGCGAGGAATTACCGCGAACGTCATCGCCCCCGGATTCATCGAGACGGACATGACAGCGGCGCTTCCTGAGGAACAGCAGGCCGAGTACATGCGCAACATTCCGGCAGGACGATTCGCACAACCCTCCGAAGTCGCATCAGCAGTCGCGTGGCTCGCCTCGGACGACGCCGCCTACATCTCAGGAGCCGTCATCCCTGTTGACGGTGGCTTAGGGATGGGCCACTAAGCCAGTCGACCGAAGAGCGGGATGACCTGTTTTAGGTCCCGTTCGGTGATGGACACAATCGCCTGCTCGGCGACAATCGGTTTCGCACAGAATGCAACGGAGAGCCCGGCAGCGGCCATCATTTTCAGGTCGTTGGCACCGTCGCCCACCGCGATCGTGCGTTCAAGCGGAATGTCGTGTTCGTTCGCATATTTGCGCAGAGCCTGTTCCTTGGCCGACGCATCGATCACGGGACCCAGAGTACGTCCTGTCACCATCCCGTTGATTGACTCGAGTCGGTTGGCGGTCCACCAGTCGAGCCCCCACGCGCGGGCGAGCGGGTCGAGAATCTCGTGAAATCCGCCCGAGACTGCAATGAGGTGCCCGTCCGCCGCATGGACGGCGTCGATGAGTTCCTGAACTCCCGGAGTCGGCGTAATGCGCTCCAGCACCTGCGCAAACACTCCTTCGGTCAGCCCCGCGAGAGTGGCGACGCGTTCGCGAAGTGATTCGGCAAAATCGAGCTCGCCACGCATTGCCCGTTCGGTGATGTCGGCGACCAGTCGGCGAACGCCAGCGACGTCGGCAAGCAACTCGATAACCTCGTCATTGATCAGCGTCGAGTCGACGTCACACACAACGAGAAACCGACTCATCGCGGACTCCTATTCGACTCGGACACCCTTCTCGACGACGACGATTCCGCTCGGTGTAACAGTGAAACCGCGGGAACGGTCGAGGTCGTGATCGACACCGATGGTGGCGCCGGGGGCAACGACAACTTCCTTGTCCAGAATAGCCCGACGGACAATCGCGCCCTCGCCGATGCGCACCTTCTCGAACAGGACACAGTCGGTGACTTCCGCTCGCGATTCGACGGTTACCCAGGGAGAGAGGACTGACCGTTCGATGTGGCCACCCGAAACGACGCAGCCCAGCGACACCAGCGACTCGGTCGCGGTGCCGCTCTCGCCAGTCGCGTCACGCACGAACTTCGCCGGGGGCGAGTTCCACTGCTGCGAAAAGATCGGCCACTCCTGGTTGTAGAGGTTGAACACGGGAAGAGGAAAGATGAGGTCCTGGTGAGCCTCGAAGAACGAGTCGATGGTTCCCACGTCACGCCAGTAGTCACGGTCGCGCTCGGTCGAACCGGGAACGGTGTTGTGAATGAAGTCGTACACATACGCCTCACCGCGCTCGACGAAGTCGGGGACGATGTCACCGCCCATATCGTGCTTGGAATCGACCTTCTCACCGTCTCGCGTGACGGCGTCGATCAGCACGTCAGCGTCAAACACATAGTTTCCCATCGACGCGAGAACCTCGGTGGGGGAGTCCGCGAGACCCTTCGCGTCGGTCGGCTTCTCGCGGAAGGCTGCGATCTTCTCAGGGTTGGACGCGTCCGACTCGATGACACCGAACTGATCGGCCAGCGACAACGGCTGACGAATCCCCGCGACCGTGACACCAGCCCTGGTACGAACGTGCGCTTCGATCATGTCGCGGAAGTCCATGCGATACACGTGGTCCGCTCCAACGACAACCACGATGTCGGGCTTTTCGTCTCGGATGAGGTTGAGGCTCTGAAGGATCGCATCGGCGCTTCCCTGGAACCAGTGCTTGCCGAGTCGCTGCTGTGCCGGAACCGACGCGACATAGGCGTTGAGCATCCCCGACAAGCGCCACGTCTGCGAGACGTGACGGTCAAGCGAGTGAGATTTGTACTGGGTGAGAACGACAATCTGCCGTAGTCCCGAGTTGATGAGGTTGGAAATAGCAAAGTCAATGAGTCGATATTCGCCCGCGAACGGTACTGCGGGCTTGGCGCGGTCGGACGTGAGAGGCATGAGCCGCTTACCTTCGCCACCTGCCAACACGATTCCGAAGACCTTGGGTTCGCTCATGGCTTCACACTAGGGCGAATATGACTGATGCGCTAGCGTTTGGGTATGCGCGTTGACGTCATCAGCAAGGAGTATCCGCCGGAAATCTACGGCGGAGCCGGCGTTCACGTCGCGGAACTCGTCCGTTCGCTTAGGACCACCATCGACGTTCGCGTTCGCGCTTTTGGCGCCCACCGAGACGAGAACGGAACGACGTCTTACGCAACACCAACAGAACTGTCCGGCGCAAACGCTGCTATCGCAACTCTGGGGACCGACCTCGCCATTGTCGATGACGTCGCCGGAGCCGATGTCGTGCACAGCCACACGTGGTACGCCAACTTCGCCGGGCACCTCGCGAAGCTTCTTCACGGCATTCCGCACGTCATCACCGCCCATTCCTTGGAACCACTCCGACCGTGGAAGGCCGAGCAACTCGGCGGGGGATACCGTGTCTCGTCTTTCATCGAGAAGACGTCGTACGAATCGGCCGATGCGATCATCGCCGTCAGCGACGGAATGCGTCGCGACATCCTTCGCGCGTACCCCAACGTCGACCCCGGCCGTGTCGTCACCATTCACAACGGCATCGATTTGGAGCGCTGGACCCGTAACGCCGACCACGAGGTAGCACGTTCTCTCGGCATCGATCCGACTAGACCCACCGTCATCTTCGTCGGTCGCATCACCCGCCAAAAGGGACTTCCATATCTGCTCGCAGCCGCTCGGAAGTTGCCGTCCGATGTGCAGCTCGTGCTGTGTGCGGGCGCTCCCGACACCCCGGAAATCCTCGACGAAGTGAAATCCGCCGTCGAGTTGTTGCGAACGGAGCGTGACGGAGTCGTCTGGATCGATCGAATGTTGAGCCGTGACGAGCTGACCGTTGCCCTCTCGGTGTCGTCGGTGTTCGTGTGCCCGAGTGTGTACGAGCCCCTCGGAATCGTCAACCTCGAAGCGATGGCGTGTGGCGTAGCGGTCGTCGGCACTGCCACAGGCGGAATTCCCGAAGTGGTCGACGACAGTGTGACGGGTCGCCTCGTTCCCATCGAACAGGTCGACGACGGTACCGGCACTCCGCTTGACCCCGAGAAATTCGTCGATGATCTTGCCCGAGTACTCACCGAGGTGGTCACGAATCCCGAACTGTGCCGTGAATACGGCGAGGCAGGGCGCCGTCGCGCCGAGGATCACTTCGCGTGGAGCGCAATCGCTGAGCGCACCGAAGCGTTGTACCGCCGACTCACCGCGTAGGCTAGAAGCACTATGACGCTTGTTTCCGAGTTCCGCGATGTCGCCGTCGTTCGGGACGGAAACCGCATTCTTCACGACGTGAACTGGTCGCTACAGGACAACGAGCGCTGGGTCATCATCGGACCGAACGGTGCCGGGAAGACGACACTGCTGCAGATGTTGGCCGCGCAGGAACACCCCACCGACGGTGTCGTCACGGTCCTCGGTGAGCGACTCGGTCAGGGTGACTTATTCGAGCTGCGTCCCCGAATCGGATTCGCGTCAACCGCGATGGCTCGAAGAATTCCCGCAAACGAGACGGTCCTCAACGTGGTCCTGACCGCGGCCTGGGCGGTCACCGGTCGTTGGAATGAGGAATACGACGACGTCGACGTTCGCCGCGCACAGCGCGTTCTGCGCGAGTGGAAACTTGACCACCTCGAAGAGCGCACATTCGGAACCTTGTCGGACGGCGAACAAAAGCGCACGATGATCGCGCGCGCCATCATGACGGACCCCGAAATATTGTTGCTCGATGAACCCGCCGCAAGCCTCGACCTCGGCGCACGCGAAGAACTAGTCCAATTGTTGGGCGAGTTCGCCCAGTCCGAGCTGGCTCCCGTCATCGTGATGGTGACCCACCACGTCGAGGAAATCCCCGACGGGTTCAGCCACGTGCTCGTCATGTCCAACGGCACGATTCACGCCGCCGGCCCTATAGCGGACGTCCTCACGTCAGCGGTGTTGTCGGAAGCGTTCGCCCTTCCGCTCACAGTCACCAAGACTGACGGTCGGTACAGCGCGCGCGGCAGCCGTTCGGTCTGATACGATAGAGCGTTGCGCCACGGCGCCCAGACTTAGCAAGAGGACATCATGAAGGCTGAAATCCACCCCACCTACGCACCGATCGTTTTCCGCGACCTCGCGAGTGGCGAACTTTTCCTGACGCGTTCAACCGCGACCTCGGACAAGACCATCACCTTCGAAGGCGCGGAATACCCCGTCATCGACGTTGAAATCTCGAGCGCTTCGCACCCGTTCTACACCGGAAAGCAGCGCATCATGGACTCGGCCGGTCGCGTCGAGAAGTTCAACAAGCGCTACGAAGGCTTCGGCGCTTAATTCGTTTTACACGACAAAGGCCGCGCATCTCGCGCGGCCTTTGTCGTTAAGTCGACAGTTTTAGCCTTGGTAAACGGGCCAGATTCCGTCGCCCTGACGACGACTGGTTTCGCCCTTTTCCGCGAGCCACTTTGCGAATGAATCAGCTTGTTCGCGGGCCCATTCGATCTGTGCGTCGTGAAGCGCAAGCGGGTCGAGCGCCATCTCGGCAGTGGCCGCCCATTCGCGCTGCATCTCACGGAACACACGACCAGCAGCAACCGCATCCGCGCTGGCATCGTGCGCTGCACCGAGCTCTACTCCGTAGCGATCACACGCTGCCTGCAGAGTGCGCTTTCCCTTGCGGAATCGATCAATCTTCTTGTCGACGACCATCGGGTCAACAATCGGCTTCGGCACGTCGAGAGGTGCAACGTTGTTGCGAATCGCATCGTGGTGCAACAACGAAAAGTCATACGACGCGTTGTATGCAGCAACCGGGGTTCCCGCAGTGAACAGTTCGCGAAGCGTCTCGACGATCTCGGGGACAACCTCGGAAGCGGGGCGACCCTCGGCACGTGCACGTTCGGTCGTGTAGCCATGGACGGCTGCGGCGACTTCGGGAATCTCGATACCGGGGTCAGCAACCCACGACTTCGCGGAAACGATGTTTCCATCGATGTCCAATACGCCGATGTATGCCGTGACGACTCGTGCTTTCGTGACATCCAGTCCGGTGGTTTCGAGGTCAAACACCCCGAGAAGGTTCCAGTCGCTCATGTTGTCACCCTAACGCGGGGCACCCTACGAAACAGTGAGCCAGTGCCACGACATGGCAGGCAGGTCAAGATTCAGGGACTCGCTGTCGTCCACCTGGCAGACCTCGTCGCCGGTTCGGACGTCGACAACGCGGCTCCCGGACGGCGCAACAGACGACAGAGTCGCCGACACATCCGATTCCGAGAAGTTGAACACGCAGACGACGGGGACTCCGGGCCCTTCGGGTTCACGGACGAACGCGAGTACTGAAGTGTTTTCGGTCGACAGAAGTCGAGTCGAACCCGTACCAAGCGCAGGAAGCGACTTGCGAAGTTCGAGCGTGTTCTTTGTCCACCACAGCACCGAATCGGGGTCGGCTTCCTGGGCAGCAACGTTCACGTGGTGCGGTCCGTACTCATCCGACGCGACAACGGGCAGATAAAAAGACGACGGATCGCCATCCGAGAATCCGGCGGCGGGGGAGTCGGTCCACTGCATCGGGGTGCGTGACGCATCACGATCGTCGAGCCAGATGTTGTCGCCCATGCCGATTTCGTCGCCGTAATACAGGAACGGGCTGCCGGGCAACGACAACAGGATCGCATTGGCGACGTCGAGCTTGTCGCGCCGTCCGTCCAACAAGGGCAGAAGTCGACGACGGATTCCAACGTTGACCTTCATGCGCGGTTCCGGCGCGTACCACTCGTACATCTGCTGACGTTCCTCGTCGTTCACCATTTCTAGTGTCAGTTCGTCGTGGTTGCGCAGGAACACACCCCACGCCGCGCCCTTAGGGACCTCGGGCAGATCGTCGAGCACCGCGGTCAATCCCGACGCGTCGCCCGACTTCAATGAATAGAAGATGTAGGGCATGACGGGGAAGTTGAACGCCATGTTGCACTCGGGTGTCTCGTCCGAACCGAAGTAGTCCATGACTTCGCGCGGCAACTGGTTTGCCTCGGCGACGAGCATGCGACCGGGGAATTCGCGGTCCATCATCGCGCGCAGCGACTGGATGAACGTGTGCGTTGGCGGCTCGGACTCGCCCGTGTTTCCCTCTGACACGTACAGGTAGGGGATCGCATCGAGACGGAAACCGTCGACGCCCTTCGCCAACCAGAATCGAGCGGACGCCCTTCGCCAACCAGAATCGAGCGATATCGAAAACTGCGTCGTGCACCGCGGGGTTCTCAAAGTTGAGGTCGGGTTGGTGTGAGAAGAAACGGTGCCAGAAATACTGCTGGCGAACGTCGTCCCACGCCCAGTTGGACGTCTCGGTGTCGGTGAAGATGATGCGAACGTTGTCGAACTTGTCGTCCGTGTCGCTCCACAGGTAGAAATCGCCGTAGGGGCCGTCCGGGTTTGAGCGTGATTCCTGGAACCAGCGGTGCTGGTCCGAGGTGTGGTTGATGACGAAGTCGATGACAACACGCATGCCACGCTCGTGGGCGCCGGCGAGGAACGCATCGAAGTCGTCCATCGACCCGTACAGCGGGTTGACCGCGGTGTAATCGGCGATGTCGTAACCGCCATCACGCAGAGGCGAGGCAAAGAACGGGGGCAGCCAGATCGCGTCGACGCCCAACCACTTGAGGTAGTCGAGCTTCTCGATCATCCCCTTGAGGTCTCCGTAGCCGTCACCGTTGGTGTCACGGAAGCTACGAACCATTACTTCATAGAAAACAGCCTTGCGATACCACTCGGGGTCGACGGGGAGTTGTTCAGTCACGCGCTCTAAACTATCAACTGTGTCGGAGCCGTACCCCTATTCGGATGTTCTGAGCCCACGGGTCGGGAACGAACATTCCGCGACCATCGCGGGGGTCGACACTCGCTGGTGGGCATTCGAGTCAGCCGATCCCTCCGCACGCACCATTGTGATGATTCACGGCTATCGCGGCGACCACCACGGGTTGCAGTTGTTCGCTGACGCACTCCCCGAATTCCGTGTCATCATTCCTGACCTGCCGAGTTTCGGAAAAAGCGGTACCTGGCCGAACGGCGTCACATCCATCGAACAGTTTGGCTCGTGGTTACGCGAGTTTCTTTCCGTCACCAACAACTCGGACGCAGTAGTGCTGGGCCACTCTTTCGGCTCAATCGTCGTCGCGAACGGCCTGCGCGGTGCTCGAACCGCTCCCATCGTTCTCGTCAATCCCATCTCGCAAAAGGCGCTGAACGGCCCCAAAAAGGTGCTTGCGGCGCTGGGATCGTCCTGGTACGTGTTCGGCGGGTTGTTGCCGAATTCGTGGGGCCGCGCATTCCTTTCGTGGACACCACTCGTTCTCGTGATGAGTGTTCTGCTGGC
>JBEGTE010000028.1:0-8047 GCA_041179605.1 Actinomycetota bacterium
CAGCACTGGAAGACGGAGGGTCTCGACCTGACCCCGATTCTGCGCGGACCCGAATTTGCTGCCGACGCCCCTCGTTTCAATGTTTCGAAGCAAGACCACGAGCTCGAGGAACACATCGACCACGCGCTCATTCTTGGCGCGGCCCCCGCACTGGTTAAGGGTGAAGCCGTGTCGCTGGTGAAGCCGATTCGCAACACCGACCGCGCGATCGGCACAATGTTGGGGCACGAACTGACCAAAGCGTTTGGTGAGAACGGCCTGGAGCCCAACACGATCGACATCTCACTGTCGGGTGCCGCCGGTCAGTCGCTCGGAGCGTTCGTTCCCCGCGGAATCACGCTGCGCCTCACGGGTGACGCCAACGACTTCGTCGGTAAGGGTCTGTCGGGCGGACGCATCATCGTTCGCCAGCATCCCAACGCGGCTTACGCCTCGAACGAGAACATCATCGCGGGCAACGTCGTCGGGTACGGCGCTACGAGTGGCGAGTTGTACCTCGCCGGAATCGTCGGCGAACGCTTCTGTGTTCGTAACTCGGGTGCCACCGCCGTAGTCGAAGGCGCGGGTGACCACGCCCTCGAATACATGACGGGCGGAACAGCGGTCATTCTCGGCGGAACTGGCCGCAACCTCGGTGCGGGAATGAGCGGCGGATACGCCTTCGTTCTCGACCTCGACACCGCAAAAATCAACCAGGCCGCTCTTGCCAAGGGCGAACTCGTTCTGGCTCCGCTAACTGACGGTCAGAGCGCAGGCCTCAAGGTGATCGTTGAAACTCATGCAGCAGAAACAGGTTCCGCCTACGCGGCCTCGCTGCTCACCAACTGGCCCGCGACGGCCGAACGATTTACCGCAATCGTTCCGCGCGACTTCCAGCAGGTGACCATCATTCGAAACACAGCGGCGGACGCCGGAATCGACCCCGACGGCGAAGAAGTCTGGGCTCAAATCATGGAGGTGACCGGTGGCTGACCCCAAGGGATTCCTCACGACGACATCACGCGAGACGCCCGTTCGTCGTCCCGTTGCGCTGCGATTGCGTGACTGGAAAGAGGTTTACGAAGAGCGCGAGAGCGGCCAGATTGAACGTCAGGCCGGGCGTTGCATGGACTGTGGCGTCCCGTTCTGCCACCAGGGTTGCCCTCTCGGAAATCTCATCCCCGAATGGAACGACCTGGTTTACCGCGATGACTGGAAGGGAGCAATTGAGCGCCTTCACGCGACCAACAACTTCCCTGAATTCACCGGTCGACTCTGCCCGGCACCGTGCGAATCGTCCTGCGTTCTCGGGATCAACCAGCCCGCGGTCACCATCAAACAGTCCGAGCTCGGCATCATCGACACGGCCTGGGAGCGTGGCTACATTCAGCCGATCATTCCCGACCGCCTCACGGGCAAGACTGTCGCGGTTGTCGGTTCCGGTCCTGCTGGCCTCGCCGCGGCGCAGCAGTTGACTCGTGCAGGCCACACCGTTGCAGTGTTCGAACGCGACGACAAGATTGGTGGACTGCTTCGCTACGGAATTCCCGACTTCAAGATGGAGAAGTCGCACCTCGACCGCCGACTCCAGCAAATGGAAGCGGAAGGGACACGTTTCCGTCCTGGCGTGACCATCGGAGTCGACATCTCGTGGGATGACCTGCGTGCCCGTTACGACGCCGTAATCGTGACGACCGGTGCACCGGTCGGTCGTGACATCGACATCCCCGGTCGTTCGTTGAATGGCATCCACCTCGCGATGGACTACCTCGTCCCGTCGAACCGTGCGGTCGCGGGGGAGAACCCCGTCGACCACATCGACGCGAAGGGCAAGCACGTGATCATCCTTGGTGGTGGTGACACCGGAGCCGACTGTCTCGGAACCGCTCTTAGGCAGGGCGCTGCGTCCGTCACGACGCTCGCGATTGGGAAGAAGCCCTCGGACACCCGCCCCGCAGACCAGCCATGGCCGATGGACCCAACTGTGTTCGAGGTTCAGAGCGCGCACGAAGAAGGCGGCGAGCGCACATACCTCGCCTCGACCGTCGAGTTCGTAGGGGACTCACAGGGCAACCTGGCCGGTCTCGTCGTCGCGGAAACCGAGTACTTCGATGGCGGTCGACGCCCGAAGGTCGGCACCGAGAAGACCATTCCCGCCGATCTCGTGTTCCTCGCACTCGGATTCACCGGGGCCGAGGGTGACGCACTTACCGCTCAGCTCGGTGTCGACATTGCCTCACGCGGAAATGTTGCACGATCGAAAGACTTCGACACCAATGTTCCCGGTGTTTTTGTTGCTGGTGACGCCGGCCGAGGAGCTTCGCTCATCGTCTGGGCGATCGCCGAGGGCCGTTCGGCCGCCGCCAGCGCGGACGCCTTCCTCGGCGGACGCACTGCGCTTCCCGCTCCCGTGACCGCGCACGACGCCCCGATACACTTCTAAAGTCCCTTCCACCACCACAAAGGAAACAATGAGACGCGCCAAAATCGTTGCCACGCTCGGTCCGGCAACCAACACGTACGAGAACATCAAGGCCATCATCGAGGCGGGTGTTGACGTCGCCCGCATGAACCTCAGCCACGGCTCTCACGAGGTACACGAAGCCGTCTACGCTAACGTGCGCAAGGCAGCAGCCGACCTGGGAAAGCCCGTCGCCGTCCTCGTCGACCTCCAGGGACCCAAGATCCGCACCGCCAAGTTCGCCAACGGACCTCACCAGCTCGAGGTCGGTGACATCTTCACCATCACGACCGAGGACATCGAAGGCACCAAGGACATAGTCGGCACGACCTTCAAAGGGCTTCCGCAGGACGTCGCCCCTGGTGACACGCTCCTCATCGACGACGGAAAGATCAACCTCAAGGTTCTCGACACCGACGGTGTTCGCGTTCGCACCGAGGTCGTCGTCGGCGGCCCGATCTCGAACAACAAGGGAATCAACCTTCCCGGTGTTGCCGTCAACGTTCCCGCTCTGTCGGAAAAGGACGAGGACGACCTTCGTTGGGGGCTGCGCATCGGCGCCGACTACATCGCGCTCTCGTTCGTCCGTAACGCTAGTGACATCACTCGCGTTCACGAAATCATGGCCGAGGAGGGCATCCGCCTTCCCGTCATCGCCAAAATCGAGAAGCCCCAGGCGGTAGCCGCGATTGACGAAATCGTTGACGCTTTTGACGCCATCATGGTCGCTCGTGGCGACCTCGGCGTCGAGTTGCCGCTCGAGCAGGTTCCGCTCGTCCAGAAGCGCGCGGTTGAAGCCGCTCGTCGCATGGCGAAACCCGTCATCGTCGCAACCCAGATGCTTGAGTCGATGATTTCGTCGCCGGTTCCGACTCGCGCCGAAACCTCGGACGTCGCCAACGCGATCCTCGACGGCGCCGACGCCGTCATGTTGTCGGGAGAGACCTCGGTCGGTGAATTCCCGGTCGTCACCGTCGCCACCATGGCGCGTATCGTGGAGAACACCGAAGAGCACGGACTTGAGCGTATTCCGCCGCTCGGCACAAAGCCTCGCACGCAGGGTGGCGCAATCACCCTCGCAGCCGCCGAGGTCGCCGACTTCGTCGAAGCGAAGTACGTGTGCGTCTTCACTGAATCGGGTGACTCGGCTCGCCGTATGTCGCGACTGCGTTTCCGCATCCCGATGAAAGCATTTGCGACCAACGAAGCGATCCGTCGCCGCATGGCGCTGTACTGGGGAATAACCTCGTACCTCGTCGCGCCCGTCACGCACACCGACCAGATGTTCACCGAGGTCGACGAGTCGCTTCTCTCGGAAGGCCTCGCTCAGAAGGGCGACAAGGTTGTCGTCATCTCGGGTTCGCCTCCTGGAGTAGCCGGTTCGACGAACGACCTTCGCGTTCACGTCGTCGGCACCGAAGCGCCGAAGCACTAACCAGAAACGCAGAATGGGCGGGGAGAAATCCCCGCCCATTCGTGTGTGCCGGATGTGGGACTTGAACCCACACGCCCTTTCGGACAAAGCATTTTGAGTGCTCCGCGTCTGCCATTCCGCCAATCCGGCCGGCGCTTTCAACGATACCGTAGGCTGAACGCGTGAGTGAATCGAACACAGCCCGCCGAGTGGTCGTCGCCGAAGACGAGGCCCTCATCCGCATGGACATTGTCGAAGTTTTGCGTGAAGCCGGCTTTGACGTGGTCGGAGAGGCATCGGACGGCGAGGCCGCCATTGAACTCACCCGCTCGCTCAACCCTGACCTGGTCGTGATGGACATCACCATGCCCAAGATGGATGGGCTCAGCGCCGCCGAAGTGATCGGCAAGGAAAAGCTCGCTCCCGTCGTCATGCTCACCGCATTTGCTCAGCCCGAATTTGTTGCACGCGCCAACGAAGCCGGTGCAATCGCCTACGTCGTCAAGCCGTTCACCCCAGAACGCCTTTTGCCGCAGGTCGAAATCGCACTGTCGCGCTACCAGGAACAGTCGCAATTGGAAGCCGAATACGCGGATGCACTCGAACGTCTCGAAACGCGCAAATTGCTTGACCGCGCAAAGGGTCTTCTGCAGTCCAAAATGAAGCTGTCAGAGCCGGAATCGTTCCGCTGGATTCAGAAGGCGTCGATGGACCGTCGTTTGACGATGGGCGAGGTCGCCCAGGCCGTCATCGAACAACTGTCCTAAGGCTTGTTGAACCCGCTGGAGATGTGCGGGATGTTCCCGTCACCGTATGAGGCGATGACCTCGGTCACGACGACCTGATATCCGTCGTACCAGCGTGACACTTTGCCCTTGGCATCGCGGTGTTCGGTGACGCGACCGAGTTTCGTCAGATCCGCCATCGATTCGAAGTAGTAAACCGAGTTGGTGCGCAATCCGTCCTTGGAATACCACTTGTCGGTTCCGAGGAACCCGGGAATTGCGGCGGCCGCTTCCTCGATCTTCGCGTCAAGCTCATGGAACTCGTCGTCGTAGGTTCCCGGCTGAAAGATAAATTGTGCGGCGATCACGAGTTACCGATCGCGAAGCAGGTTGGTGATGCGGATGGTGGACAGTCGCTCGCCCTCGTCGTTGGTGATGGCGATCTCATGGACGCAGATGGTGCGACCGAGCGAGATTGCCGTGCAGGTCGCCGTGACGTATCCGTCCGAAATCGACTTGGTGTGGGTCGCGTTGACGTCGATGCCGACCGCGTAGCGACCGGGACCGGCGTGGATGGCGGCCGACAGCGAACCTAGTGATTCACCGAGGACGACGTGGGCTCCGCCGTGGAGAATCCCAACAACTTGGCGATTTCCCTCTACCGGCATGCGCGCAACGGACCGTTCGGCGGTCAATTCGAGGTATTCGATGCCCATTTTCTGGGTGAGTTCACCGCCGCCGTTCTGGAATCGCTCCTGCAGTTCGGGGTGGAGGTTGTCCAGTACTCCCATGTCGATGCCCTTCCGTCGGTCCTGCTCGGTAGGCTGAACCCGTGACCGACAGCGCCCAGCCTACCCTTCTGCTCATTGACGGTCATTCGCTTGCGTTCCGTGCGTTCTACGCCCTGCCACTCGAGTCGTTCCAGACATCCGGCGGCCAGCACACGAACGCGATTCACGGCTTCCTGTCGATGTTCCTGACGATCCTGCAGAACGAAAAACCGACTCACGTTGCTGTTGCGTTCGACATTTCGCGCTTCTCGTTCCGTACCGCCGAATACCCCGATTACAAGGGCACCCGCGGCGAGACACCACCGGAGTTCATCGGTCAGGTTCCGCTGCTGCAAGAGGCGCTGAAGGCGATGAACATCGTCACCATTCAGAAGGAAAACTTTGAGGCGGACGACATCCTCGCGACACTGTCCACTCAGGGCGCCGCCGCGGGAATGCATGTTCTCGTGGTGTCGGGCGACCGCGACACCATTCAGTTGGTCACTCCCACCGTCACCCTGTTGTACCCGAGTGCCCGCGGTGTCGCCGAACTCAAGCGATACACGCCCGAATCAGTCGAGGAACGATACGGAATTCGCCCCGACCAATATCCGGATATCGCTGCACTTGTCGGTGAGACGTCCGACAATCTTCCTGGCGTAGACAAGGTCGGTGAAAAGACCGCGGTCAAGTGGATTCAGCAGTACGGTTCGCTTGACGAGGTGCTCGCTCATCGCGACGAGATCGGGGGAGTCGTCGGCCAAAACCTGCGTGACCAGATTGCCAACGTTGAACGCAACGCGAAGCTGAACAAACTGGTGCGCGACGTCGAGTTGCCCTTCGGTCCCGCTGACCTGGTCCGTCAACCGATCGACGGACCCGCCGTCGTCGAGGTGTTCGACCGACTGCAGTTCCGCTCCCTCAAGCAACGCGTTCTCGCGTTTGGGGGAGTCGATGCGACCGACATCCCGACCGCCTCACCGGATTCCCCGACGCGACCGACCGTGTCGGCACCCGAACCGCGACACATCGGTGATGAGGAACTCGCCAAGTGGCTTGAGGACAACAACGAGACTCGTCTTGGACTCGTTGTTGAGCCGAACCTCGACGGGTTCGCAATCGGAATCGCATCTCCCACCGACGCGGTGCGCTCGGTTCGTGTCGCCAACTCGCTCGAGCACACAGGATTCGACAAGTGGCTCGCCTCGGACGCGCCAAAGATCGTTCACGACGGCAAGAAGTTGGGGCACCGACTTGCAGAGGCGGGCATTGAAATCGCGGGAGTCGTTCGCGACACCCGAATAGCAGCCTGGCTCGAGAACACTTCGGCTAAATCATTGGATTTGCCGGACATCGCGCGCGCATTGACGGGACTCGACGTTCCTCCCGCGGCACCAACCGACGAACTCATTCCATCCGTAGATTCCGCTGCAATGGCAACGACGGCGTGGATTCTGACGCAGATTGACGCCGAGCTGGAAACTCGACTCGATGAGGGACAACAAACCATCGAGCGCGACATCGAACTACCGCTCATCCCCGTGCTGGTTGACATGGAACGAGCGGGCATCGCGGTGGACAAGTCGATTCTTGACGGCCTGTACGACCGCTTGATGGCGTCGGCTGACGCGACGGCGAAGAAGTTGTTCGAGATGATCGGACACGAGATGAACCTCTCGTCGCCGAAACAACTTCAGGACGTTCTGTTCGATCAGTTGCAGATGCCGAAGACCCGTTCGACCAAGACTGGTTATTCGACAGACGCAGCTTCGCTTGCCGACCTGCAGGAAAAGAACCCACACCCGTTCCTCGATGGACTCCTGGAACACCGCGAACAGACAAAGTTGGCGCAGATCGTTGAGACGCTGCGCAAGAGCATCAAGGCGGACGGGCGAATCCACACGTCGTTCGACCAGATCGGCGCACAGACCGGTCGCATGTCGTCGACCGACCCAAACCTGCAGAACATTCCGATTCGCAGCGAGGTGGGTGCCGAGATTCGTGCAGCGTTCATCAGCGATTCAGCGCATGAAACCCTCCTGACCGCCGATTATTCACAGATTGAAATGCGCATCATGGCGCACCTCTCCGGCGACGAGGGCCTGATCGAGGCGTTCCGTTCGGGCGAGGACCTTCACCGTTTCGTCGGCGCGAAGGTTTTCGGTGTCGAACCGTCTGAAGTCACGCCCGCGATGCGCTCGAAGGTCAAGGCGATGTCGTACGGTCTCGCATATGGTCTGTCGGCGTTTGGACTTGCCAAGCAACTTCGAATCGAGAACTCCGAAGCGAAGGCGCTCATGAGCGACTACTTCGCTCGATTCGGCAAGGTACGCGATTACCTGCGGTCCGGTGTCGAACAGGCGCGCAAGGACCTGTTCACGACCACTGTTTTCGGGCGCAAGCGCAGTTTCGAGGACCTTGCGAGCAGTAACCGAATGGTTCGTGACAATGCCGAACGCGCTGCGCTCAATGCGCCGATTCAGGGGACCAGCGCCGACATCATGAAGATTGCGATGATTCGCGCCGCCGAGGCCGTTCGTCTCGCGGGCTTAAAGTCGCGGCTTCTCCTGCAGGTCCACGACGAACTCGTGTTCGAAGTCGCCAAGGGGGAGACGGACAAGGTTCGCGCGCTCGTCGAAGAAGCGATGGAGCACGCTGTTGAACTCTCCGTGCCGCTCGACGTGCAGGTTGGTGTCGG
>JBEGTE010000029.1:0-8040 GCA_041179605.1 Actinomycetota bacterium
CCGCTGACCGCACATCCGGATGTCAACCGCATCTCGTTCACCGGTTCGGTTCCGACGGCGAAGGTCATCGCACGCGCGGCGGCCGACAACCTCACCCCCGTCTCGTTCGAACTCGGCGGCAAAAGCCCGTTGCTTGTCTTCGAAGACGCCGACCTCGACCTCGCTGCGACGCTCGCCGTGGAACAGTACGACAACGCTGGCCAGGTATGTCTCTCGGGGACGCGCATCCTCGTTCACGAATCGGTGGTCGACGAGTTCGCCGAGAAGTTTCGCGAGAAGGCGGCGCTCATTAAGCAGGGCGACCCGCGTGACCCCGACACCGACATCGGGCCCCAGATCCACCAGGTGCACTTCGACCGCATCAACGGATTTGTCGAGCGCGCCAAGGCGAGCGGCCAGAACATCGTCATGGGTGGCGGTCCGAACGAGGAGCTCGGAGGGCTGTATTTCCGACCGACCCTCGTGATGAACCCGACACCGGGCAACGAAATCGTCACCCACGAAATCTTCGGTCCCGTCCTCAATATGCAGACCTTCTCGAGCGACGAACAGGCTCTTGAGATGGCGAACGGAACCGAATTCGGACTCGCCGCCGTTGTCGTGTCGGGTGACCGCGCTCACGCCGAGCGCATCACCAAGGAACTCGTGGCGGGGACCATCTGGGTCAACTGCTTCTTTGTTCGCGACCTCCGCGCACCCTTCGGCGGGTCCAAGAAGTCCGGCATCGGCCGCGACGGCGGAACCTGGTCATTCGACTTTTACGCAGACGTCAAAAACACGGTGTTTTCACCGAACGGATGGAAGGAATAAATCATGGGAGAAGTTGTCGGAGCGGCCATCCTGGCCCACGTCCCCACCATCATGCTTCCCGAGGCGGTTCGCAAGGACCTCAACAACGGTGAAGAGATCAGTCTCGTCCCGGGCCTCAAGAAGCTCCGCAAGGACGTCTTCGAGACCCTCGACTACGACACCGTCGTCGTCCTCGACAGCCACTGGGCGACGACCGTCGAGTTCGTCATCACCTCGGCCGCCGAGCGCAGTGGGCTGTTCACATCGGAGGAACTTCCCCGTGGCATGACCCAGATTCCCTATGCGATTAAGGGAGACCCTGAACTCGCGAAGGCGGTCGCCAACTACGACGAGAAGAACGGTACGTGGATCACGCCCATCGCGGACCCGCACCTTCCGATTTTCTACGCGACGGTCAACCTGTGGCACTACCTCGGTCGTGGACTCGACGAGAAGGCGTGGATTTCGATGTCCGTCTGCCAGACGGCGACCCCCGAAGACTTCATTCGTGCCGGACGTGCACTCGGTGAAGCGATTCGAGACTCGGACCGTAAGGTCCTCATCCTCGGCTCTGGTGCGCTGTCGCACACGTTCCACAAGCTACGCGACCTGCGCAAGCACGAAGCATCCGACCCGAAGCACATCTACTCGGTCGAGGCCTACGAGTACGACATGAAAGTGCTCGAGTGGATGAAGGAAGGCAACCACGCCGCTATCCTCGACGACTTCGACAACTTCCGAAAGTACAAGCCAGAGGCTGGGTTCTTCCACTACCTCGCGCTGGCTGGCGCACTGGGTGAAGATCGACTGGACGCCAAGGGTGTTCTGTACTCGGAATACGAAAACTCCGTCGGCACCGGACAGGTTCACGTCTGGTTCCCGAAGCCCGAGGGTGGATTCCCCGAACCGAAAGACCTGGTGCTTTCTCGTGACTGAAATTCGTCGCATTCTGCTTGACGGTTACCCCACCGAGGTCGTCCGCCACGGCGAAACGCTCGTCGCCCACGACGGTCGCACGGTCGCGATCGAGGACGCCCAGCACCTCGCCCCGGCCGAGCCGACCAAGATCATCGCCGTTCACCTCAATTACGACAGCCGCACCCAGGAGTTCATGACGAAGCTCCCGGCTGCGCCGACGTACTTCCACAAGCCGATCACGGCGCTCAACAGTCACAAGGGTGCGGTGGTTCGCCCCGCCGGCTGCAAGTGGTTGAACTACGAGGGAGAAATCGTCATCGTCATCGGCAAGACCTGTCGCAACATCGCACCCGAGGACGCCGCGGAATACATCGCCGGTTACACCGTCGGAAACGACTACGGCTTGCACGACTTCCGAGACACCGATGCTGGTTCGATGCTGCGCGTCAAGGGTTCGGATACTCTCGCGCCCGTCGGACCTGGGCTGGTCACCGATTGGGACTTCCGCAACAAGACGATCCGCACCCTCGTCAACGGTGAAGTCAAGCAAGAGGACAACACCGACAACATGGAGTGGGACATGCACTACCTCGTCGCGGACATCGCTCGCACGATCACGCTTGTCCCTGGCGACATGCTCTTCTCGGGTACGCCAGCTCATTCCCGTCCCGTTTTCCCCGGCGATGTCGTCGAAGTCGAGGTCGAAGGCCTCGGCACACTGACCAATCACATCGTCGAGGGACCTACCCCGATTCGCACCGACGTTGGCGCGCAGCCGACCGAAAGCGAAGAGGTCGTTTCGACTGCCCTGGGAGGAGACTGGGAATACCGCGGTATTCGCACGCCTTCCAAGGATCTCTACCCATCAACAATCGAGGAGAAATAATCATGACGCTCAAGATCAACGTCGACATGGACAAGTGCCAGCACTACGGCCAGTGTGTCTTTGACGCCCCCAACATCTTCCGCCTCAACGACGACGACAAGTTGGAGTACGAAGCCACCGCTGACGACAGCGAACGCGACAACATCCAGCTTGCTATCGACATCTGCCCGATGCAGGCGATCAAGTTCGTCGAATAATCGTTCGCCGTGTCCCGTCCTGTAGTCATTGTTGGCGCCTCGATGGGCGGACTGCGCGCAGCAGAGACGCTGCGTAAGACCGGTTACGCGGGCGAGTTGGTCGTCATTGGCGACGAACCGCACGCCCCGTACAACCGTCCGCCGCTGTCGAAAGAGGTACTCGCAGAGCATGTTGATCATGCTGCCGTGGCATTTCCGCTGTCCGAGGTCCTGAGCGACGTTCAGTGGATCATCGGGAACGGGGTCGTGTCGAGCGACCTCGACGCGCAGACGCTGACACTTGCGGACGGCACGGTTGTCGAATACGGGACGCTCATCATCGCGACGGGACTCCGTCCGCGCCGACTGGAAGAACTCGGCCGTCCGGCCCGTGGCGTCCACGCAATTCGAACTCTGGACGACGCCATCGCACTTCGCGCAGAGTTGAAGCCCGGTGCAAAGGTTGTCGTCTACGGCGCCGGGTTCATCGGATGCGAGGCTGCGGCAACCGCGACAAAGCTCGGCGCATCGGTAACCGTCATCGGAAAGGGCTCGGTTCCTATGCTGCGTCCGCTCGGTCAGCAACTCGCCGAGGATCTGCAGCGTCGGAACGAAGCCCACGGTGTCACGTTCCTCAACGACACTCGCGTCACGCGCATTGTCGGCGACGACCGGATCACCGGCGTTGAACTCGACAACGGCGAAGTACTCGATTGTGATGTTCTCATCGAAGCGGTGGGCTCACTTCCCAACGTGGAATTTCTCGAGGGCAACGACATCGACATCGAGTCCGGCGTCCACGTCAACGACAAACTTCATGCCCTGCGTACGAACGGCGACGCCTGGGACAACGTCTACGCCATCGGTGACGTTGCACGATTCCCCATCCCCCAGTTCGATCCGAAGACCCGTCGCGTCGAGCACTGGAACATCCCGACCGAGATGGCACGAAAGGTCGGGCGCCAGATCGCGCTCGCACATGGTGAGGACGCCGACGCGCACGCCGCCGAAATGGCGAAGGAATTCGCCCCGATCCCGTCGTTCTGGAGCGACCAGTTTGAGGTGTCCCTCCTCGCCTACGGCCTCCTGGACCAGGGAGTCGACATCGAGTTGCTCGAGGGCGAAGTCGGTGGAGACTGCGTCTACGGTTACTACCGCGACGGCAAGATGGTCGGTGTCTGCGGAATCGGGATGCGCCAGCGCGTAATGTCATACCGCAACAAGGTCGGACTCAACTTCGACCCCGAAACCTAAGGACAGCCCATGTCACACGTTGTTCGCGCCGTTGGAGCGCGTGCCGAGAGCGAGCCGCTCGTTCCGATGACCATTGAACGTCGCGAGGTTCTGCCCGACGACGTTCGCATCGCGATTGACTACTGCGGTGTCTGCCACTCGGACATCCACACCCTGCGCGGGCATTGGGGCGACATGCCGTACCCGCTCGTCACCGGCCACGAAATCGTTGGACGCGTGGTCGAGGTCGGCGACGCCGTCACAACGTACTCCGTTGGCGACACCGTCGGCGTCGGTTGCCTCATCAAGTCATGCCAGGAGTGCGAGAACTGCCGTAACGGTGACGACCACTTCTGCCAAGCTCCCGGTCACCCAATCCTCACCTACTCCGAACCCGACCCGTTCACCGCCGGCTGGACCACTCAGGGTGGATATTCGCAGGAAATCGTCGTCACGCAGTCGATGGTCCTGCGCATCCCCGACTCGCTCGACAAGGCGGCCGCGGCTCCGCTCCTCTGTGCGGGGATCACCGTGTATTCGCCGCTCAAGCACTGGGGCGCAGGGCCTGGCGTGACCGTCGGTATCGTCGGCATCGGTGGACTCGGGCACATGGGCATCAAATTCGCCAAGGCCCTCGGCGCTCACACCGTCGCCATCACGACGAGCCCAGCGAAGGCGCAGTTGTGTCTCGAATTGGGTGCGGACGAGGTGCTCGTGTCAAGCGATGCCGAAGCCATGAAGGCTCACGCCGAGATGTTCGATCTCATCATCTCGACCGCTCCCGGCGATCACGACGTCAACCCCTACCTCGACCTTCTCGGTCTGGACGGCAAGTACATCATCGTCGGAGCGGTTGGTGCGCTGACGCACCCCGTTGCACTCTTCAAGTTGATGCGCCGCCATCGGTCCATTGCCGGTTCGCAGATCGGCTCGATTCGTGAAACACAGGAAATGCTGGACTTTTGTGCTGAACACAACATCGTGTGTGACATCGAACTCATCGCCGCCGAGTACATCAACACCGCGTACGACCGCGTCGTCGCCGGTGACGTGAAGTTCCGATTCGTTATCGATAACTCGACGATTTAGGGTGACACTATGAGCGACAACGAGAAACCCGCCGAGTACCAGCACACGGGCGCTCCCGGTCCAGGTTCGCCCGAGTACGAAGCAATGGACGCGCTCGCGAAGATGTTTGAGCGTCAAGTGGACGAGCTGCGCGGCGAAGTTCCTCCACCGTCAGACTCGTCCACCGACTCCTAGCGCTATCGTCGCTGCTTGCGGCGTGTTCCCATCGCGATGATGGCGATCACAATTAGGCCAAACCCTGTGCCCGCCAGCGTCGAAATGTTGAACCCCGTGCTCGCGAGTTCGCCGTCATCGGAGCCACGCACGATGAGCTGCCAGATACCGCCATCTTGGGTGGCGAAGGCGTCGAGGTCGACCGGCTTAGGAATCGCCACGAGCGGGTCCTCATCGTATGTCTCGACATCGTAACTTCCACTGACGAGTCCCTCGATGGTGAATTCACCGTTTTCATCACACAGAACCGGGAAAAGCACGTCGTCTTCGGTGTGCAATTCGCTGTCAGAACCCGACCAGCGCAGTCGCGCCTCACAGTACGCAACGGGTTCGCCGGTGCTCTTGAGCACAACCTGGTTCTGAATCAGCTCTGAACTACCCGCTCCAGCGAGGTCCTGTTGCAGTTGAGGCGTCGATAAGACGATGCTGATTGCGCCGGGAGTGCCACCGCCGACGGTTTCCTGGAAGTCCTCGGGCAACGTGTACACGAGTACGTAGTTTCCGTAGGGCAGTTGCGGGATCTCGTACTGCCCGTTTTCGTCCGTGGCGCCGACCCAGTAATAGGTCGTGATCGGTGCGATGACACGTTCGGGCAGACCCACGCTGGCGCGGTAAGCGGCAGCAACTCGGTTCAGCGGCATGATTCCCGACGGAAGCTCGGGGTCAAGCGCTCCTTCGCGAACGATCGCGAGTTCAGTGTTCGGCAACACCGATTCCGACTCTTGGAACTGAGCGTCGAAGTTGCTGTCAATCCACAACTTGCCTCCGAGATCACCGACTGGGCCTTCGAAGAAGGTGAATGATGCCGGCAGGGTCAGGATTCCGCCGTCCGTCGTAATGACGACGTCTACTGTCTCGACGATGTGTTCGGGGGTGCGTACTGTCAGTGTCACACCGTCCTCGGAAATCGCTTCGGCAGTGCCGTCGATTCCGTCAAACGTGACCGAACCTGGCGTTCCGTCCGAGTTGAACAGGTTCGCACCCGCGAAGGTGACGAGCGTGCCACCCGCGGTCGGGCCTTCCGGCGGGAACATCGTGAACACTTCAGGGGCCGGCGGGATCGGGATGTACGTGTACACCTCGGGCATTTCCAGTGTTTCTTCAGTGGTGATCACTGTGACGGTTACCGGTCCTTCGACGTGTTCCGGAGTGAAACCGGTGATGGTCGACGAGTCGACGAGCGTCACGTCGGTGGCGTCAAGTCCATCGAATTGAACGGTCGGGGTTTCGGTGCCGAAACCGCTACCCGTAATGGTGAACGGGAAGCCGCCGGTAATGAAACCTTCTGGCGGGTCAATAGCAAGGAACTCGGGGCCACTGATGGTCAGCGTTGCGGGGACGACCGTGAAGATGTAATTGGCTGCATCGCCACTGGACATCGCCACATTCGACCCGTCGAGAACGTATTCGCCGGGGAGAGTCGGCTCGGTGGAACTTCCATCAAAGGTGAAGTCCAACGTGTCGATGGCGTCTGATCCTTCAAGGTCACCCGTTGTCCACGTCGGAGTGTTGAGCGCAGCTCCCCACTCGCCGGCGAGGTCGTTCAACGTGACTGTTGCGGGCTTGGGTTCCACTGTCAACGTTCCACTGTTGACCGCGATCTCGTAGTTGTCGTAGTTCCCGGCTGACAGCGTGACCGTTGCGCCATCCACCGCGTACTCACCCACACCGTCGACTGCGATTGGGTAGTCGACGGTGATGGACCCAACCTGGTCGCTGTAACCCATGCCGTCTCCGCCGACGGTGTACTGAGGCGCGGGAACTGCGTCGCCGAAGATCATCGTGTCGTCGGTGATGGTGATTTCCACGTTACGCGCGGTGATCTCGAGGCTTCCGGCCGTGAACGAATCGATGATGTAGTTCGAGCCGCCAACCAGAGTTCCCTGGTTGATTGTGTAGGTGCCTACGTTATTGCCCGAGGTTCGCGAGAGTTCGCCTCCGAGCGAGACGCCGGACTCACCGTCCACCGTGTACTCGAAGATCGGATCGTCATCGCCGTACCGCTTGGTGGTATCAGTGACCACGACCGCGATTCCCTTGGGGTCGATGTCGAGCGTCCCGTTGACAAATGTGATGTCGTAGTTCGCATTTGCGAGGTCACCGACGGTGATGTCGTATGCGCCGACGTCTTCGCCCGCGGTTCGCGAGAGCGAGCCAGAGAGTGTGTCAGCGCCTTCCAGGTCACCGGGGTTCGCCGCCCAGGTCAGAGTCGGATCGCCGTCGCCGAAAATTTTCGACTTGTCGTCCGCGGTGACCGTGATGGGCTTCGGCGTGATCGTGAGGGTTCCCGAGAGAATCGTCACTTCGTAGTTTGGTCCAGCCGAGAGACTTCCCGGAGTGATCGCGTATGTGCCGACATCTTCGCCAACCTCTCGTGACAGCGATCCGGTCAGGGTGTCACCTTCGGCGAGATTTCCACTCGAGTAGGAGTACGTAAGTTCGGGATCGTCCGAGCCGTATTCCTTTTCGACGTTGTTGGCCGTGAGCTCGATTGCGATGGGAACAATCGTGAAGGTGCCGTCAATGTACGAGACGTCATAGTTCGGTCCGAAGTTGATGTCACCGCCACCAATGAGGTATTCGCCTATCGACTCACCCGCGGCACGTGTCGGTGCTCCCGTGACGACGTCGCCAACAACAAGGTCACCGTCGGTGATGCTGTACGTGAACGAGTCAGGATCGGCGGTGCTGTATTCCTTCTGCGCATCCGCCATGGTGATGGTCACCGGTCGGGGC
>JBEGTE010000030.1:0-7946 GCA_041179605.1 Actinomycetota bacterium
AGGTTCTTGAACGCCTTGCCGAACGACCACGCCACGGTTACGCCTCCGTCGCCGCAACGACTCGTTGACCGACAACCGCCGACACACCGTCCCCGCGCATCGACACACCGTACAACGCGTCGGCGATTTCCATTGTGCGCTTCTGGTGGGTGATGACGATGAGCTGCGACGACTCGCGCAATTGTTCAAAGATGGTCAGCAGTCGACCGAGGTTCGCGTCGTCCAGCGCGGCCTCGACCTCGTCGAGGATGTAGAACGGCGAAGGACGCGCCTTGAAGATGGCGACGAGCAGCGCGACTGCCGCGAGCGAGCGCTCACCACCCGACAGCAGCGACAGGCGTTCGATTTTCTTACCGACGGGCTTGACCGAGACCTCGATTCCCGTGGTCAACGGGTTGTCGGGGTCGGTCAGTGTCAGGTGTCCAGAGCCGCCGGGGAACAAAATCGGCAAGATCTCGTCGAACGCCGCCTTGGTGTCGCGGAACGCGTCGATAAAGATGACCTGCATCTTCTCGTCCAGTTCCTCGATGATCTGGATGAGGTCGGTGCGAGTCTTTTCCAGGTCGGCGAGCTGCTCCGTAAGGAACGTGTGGCGCTGTTCGAGAGCGGCGAACTCTTCGAGAGCGAGCGGGTTGACGCGACCGAGCTGGTCGTACGCGCGCTCGGCGTTCTTGAGCCTGGCCTCTTGTTCGGTGCGGTGGAACGGAACGGGGTCACCCTCGAGTTGCGGCACCAGCGTGTCCGGGCCGTACTCGGCGACAAGAACTTCCTCGATGAGCCCGAGGTCCTCGGCCGACTTCTCGAGCAGGTTCGACAGGTGCAGTTTCTTTTCGTAGATCTGCATCTCGAGACCGTGAACGCCGTCCGTCACCGCGTTAAGTCGGGTGCGAAGTTCGCCTTCGCGAGTGCGCAGTTCCGTCAGCTGGTTCGAGCTTTCGGCGCGGACGCGCTCGGCTTCGGCGAGAGCGATTTGGGCTTCGGACACCGATGCGTCAAGGGCTTCGAGAATCGGCGGAATCTGCGACGCGACCGACTCGGCCTTCTGCAATTGGGCGCGACGCTGGACACGCTGGGCAGCGCGGTCGGCGGCAGCCTGACGGTCCGCTTCAAGGGTGCGAGCCATCTCGTCGGCACGGTCACGTTCGCTTCGGACACGTTCGCGAATGGTTTCCATCTCGATGCGAATCTGAACTTCGGCGGCTCGAGCGGTTTCGAGCGCGGCAAGGGCACCTTCACGCGCACTGGCGTCGAGGGTCGGCTTGGGCTGTGCTTGGAACACTTCGAGAGCGCGAACTGCTTCTCCAAGGTTCGCCTCGGCTTCGTCCACCGCGGCGGCCGACTTTTCGATGGTTGCGGTGATGCGCTCGATTTCACCATGCGCGGCTTCAGCCTGCGCGCGAAGTCGCGACGATGCTGACACCAATTCGGCGTTGCGCGCATCGGCCGCGCGAAGGTCCGCGAGGGCCGTCGATGCGATCGTCTTCGCAGTCGCAAGGTCGTCGCGAAGCCGCTCAAGTGCGTTGCGGTTACGTTCGATGTTCGTCGAGACCGACTCGAGTCGCTTCTGTGCGTCGTCGCGTTCACCCGCGAGCTCGATGCGGGACTGCTGTGCGCCGTTTCCACCGCGCAGTACGAAACGGGTGAGCACTTCGCCCGATCGCGTAACGACCGTCGCCGAATCGGCGAGCCCGGCACTGACGATCGCCGGCCACCCAGCGCGCGCGGCGTCTAGGTCGGCAGCGATGTAGGTGGTCGAGAGGACTCCGCGAATACCGGCCGGACCGTCGACGACGGATGCTGCGGATTCGAGACCGGCGATGTCACGGACGGTCGGCGCAGAACCCTCGGTGTCCGCGAGAACGACCTCGACTCGACCGGCGTTGGTTTCCGTAGCGTGCGCGAGAGCGTCCAGAGCGGAGTCACGCGAGTCGGCAAGGATGGCGTCCGCGAGACCTCCCAGTGCGGCGGCAATTGCAGCTTCGTAACCGGGCGTGACGGTGATGTTGTCGGCGACCAGACCGCGGATTCCGCGGCGACCCGTGACCGAGTCGCGTCCGTCACGGGACTCGAGTGCCTGTGACAGCGCCGACACACGGGCGGCGAGAGCGTCCCGCTCACGTTCCTGGGTGTGCAGTTCGTCGCGGGCGGTGTCGAACATCGACTGCAGCGACAGCACCTTTGCGTCGGCGGTCGTGACGGCCTCTTCAAGTTCGCTGTTCGTCCCGCCCTCGGGTGCGTCGATTTCGGCGAGAGCCGATTCGGCTTCGGTCAAACGAATTCGAGCCGCTTCGCGTGAGTTCTCGTTGCGCAGCTGTTCGCCCTGGGCGCCAGCGACGCGGGAACGAGCGAGGTCGATGCGCCCCTCGAGGTTGGCGCGGTCGATGTCGTACTGGGTGATCTTCTGACCCTGCTCGGCGATGTCCTGGTCGACGGTGTCGAGCTTCGCCGCGGCGGTTGCCGTCCACGCGGCGGCGGACCCAACCCGGGACTCGATTTCCGTGAGCTGTGATTCGAGTGATTCGACCTCAGCACGCGCCGCCTCGACCATTTCGTCCGAGATCGCGAGCAGCGGGGTCGCTTCGGCGATGTCCTGCGACAGCAGTGTGATGCGGTCACGAATGATCTGATTGAGGGTTCGGAATCGTTCGCGCACGGACTCGAGGTCAAACGCGACGCGGCGAACGCCGTCCAACGAGTCCGACGTCAATTCCTGTTCGAGCATGCGAAGTCGAAGTGTGACCTGCTCGAGCTGTTCGGTCACAACAATGCGTTCCGTCTGTCGTTCCGACTCGGACCGCTGGTGGTCGTCGATGTCGCGACGCAGCGACACCACGTCGTCAGCGAGAATTCGAGCACGCGCATCGCGCACGACGGCGGCGATGTTCTGAGCTTCGCGGGCAACCTCGGCCTGCTTGCCCAGCGGCTTCAACTGGCGGCGAATTTCGCCCGAAAGGTCGGTGAGTCGCGTGAGGTTCGCCTGCATCGCGTCGAGCTTGCGAACCGTCTTTTCTTTGCGGCGTCGGTGCTTGAGGATTCCGGCCGCTTCCTCGATAAAACCGCGGCGGTCTTCGGGGGTCGCCTGCAGAACGGTGTCGAGTCGACCCTGACCGACGATGACGTGCATCTCACGACCGAGTCCCGAGTCCGACAGCAGTTCCTGCACATCGAGAAGTCGGCACGATTCACCGTTAATCGCGTACTCGCTCTGGCCGCTGCGGAACAACGTGCGCGAGATGGTGACCTCGGTGTACTCGATCGGCAGTGCGCCGTCCGAGTTGTCGATGGTGAGGACTACTTCGGCTCGACCGAGAGGCCCGCGCGTCGAGGTACCGGCGAAGATGACGTCTTCCATCTTTCCGCCACGAAGAGTTTTAGCGCCCTGCTCACCCATGACCCAGGCGAGGGCGTCGACGACGTTCGACTTTCCCGAACCGTTCGGACCGACGACAGCGGTCACGCCGGGCTCGAAGTCGAAGGTGGTCGGCTGAGCGAACGACTTGAAGCCCTTGAGAGTCAGGGACTTCAGGTGCATGGGTTCTATTATCGCGGTTAGCGTCGGCGCCGTTGGCACTTGGGGCAGAAGTGCGAAGAGCGGTTCTGCCAAGGTTCGCGAGCGATCGCGGTTCCGCACCTGGGGCACGCCCGACCGGTCTGACCATAAGCGTTAAGGGACACGTCGAAGTACCCCGATTCACCGTTGACGTTGACGTACAGCGAGTCGAAGGATGTTCCGCCGACGTCCAGTGCCCCGCGCATCACGTGGCGCACCGCGGCGAGCAGATCGCGATACGTCGTCGCCGAGATTCGGTCGGCCGGCGTCGCGTAGTGCACCTTCGCCGCCCACAGGGCTTCGTCCGCGTAGATGTTGCCGATTCCCGACACCAGTTCTTGGTTGAGCAGAGCGGTCTTGACCGCAACGGTTCGCGACCGGAGTCGTCGAATCAGTGCTTCGTCGTCGAGCGCGGGGTCGAGGACGTCACGCGCGATGTGTGCGACCTGGCTCGGGATGTAGGCGGCGTCGGATCCGAAACCTGCGGGCAGTCCGTCGACGGTAGGTGCGGTGACGTCCAACGCAAGTGACCCGAAGAGCCGCTGATCGTGGAACGACACCGGCGGTCGATCGGCGAGCAACAGTCGGACACGCTCGTGTTTCGGGGAGTCGTCACCCAGCACCCGAATCTGACCGCTCATGCCGAGGTGAACGACGAGCGCCTCCCCCGAATCGAGCGGGCACCACATGAACTTGCCGCGACGCACGGCGGCGGTGACGGTTGCACCAGCAAGCCTCTGCGCGAAATCGTCCGCACCGCCGGGGTGACGCTTCAGCGCACGCGAGTCGAAAACGGTGACCGCGTCGATTCGCGCACCGACGAGGTGCCTCTCCAGCCCTCGGCGGACGACTTCGACCTCGGGGAGTTCGGGCACGGCTACTTCGCCGTCAGAGCGGTCCACGCGGCGAGCGCCGCAACGCCCTCGGCCGCCTTCTTGCTGGTACCCTCACCGGTTCCGTGAACGACATCGTCAACGGTGACGGTCGCAATGAATCGGCGGGCGTGATCGGGACCGGCGGAATCGACCGAGTAGACAGGCTTGCCAAGCCCCTTGCGGTCGCACAGTTCCTGCAGTTCGGTCTTCGGCTCCATCGATGCACCGAATCGGTCGACGTCATCGAAGAGTGGCAAGACAAGTCGGAGGGTCAATTCGGTCGACACATCCTGACCGAGCGAAAGGTACGTTGCGCCGATCAGCGCTTCAATCACGTCGGCGAGGATGGATGACTTTTCGGCGCCGCCCGTCGCGATTTCCCCGTTGCCCAGTCGAATGAACGGGCCAAGCTCGATTCGGCGAGCGATTTCCGCGAGCGCAACGGTCGAGACGAGTGCGGCGCGACGCTTGGCAAGGTCACCCTCGGGCATGTCGACGAATCGGTTGAACAGCTCTAGCGTGACGACCTGTTGCAATACGGCGTCACCCAGGAATTCGAGCCGCTCGTAGTGCCCGCCGCCGTTCTCGTACGCGTACGAGCGGTGAGTCAACGCCTGCTCGAGCAATTCGGACGGGATCTCAACGCCGATGACCCCGGCCATTTCGGCGGGGTTTCGGAACGTGGGAGTCGTCATCGTGGAAAAGAAACAGCGCGCCGAAGGATGAGTCCCTGGCGCGCTGTCAACGTCCTGAATTAAACGTCGGCGACCTTGCGGCCCTTGTACTCGAGGAAGAGTTCGGTGCCGACCGAGTCGGTGACGACCTTCGCACGGTGAGGGAGGCTGTACACGGTACGGCCGTTCTCGACGGTCTTGACGAGCTTGGGGGCTTCCGCCTTCCACTGCGAACGACGCGAACGGGTGTTCGAACGCGACTGCTTGCGCTTGGGAACTGCCATGGTTATGTCCTCTTCTTGGCGGCCGGTTTGTTGGCCGTGGTCTTGTCGGTGGAAGCGAGGGCTTCCAGCGCCGCCCACCGCGGATCTATGGTGGTGGCGTCCTGCGCACGCGGTTCCGTCAGTTTCTCGCCCGTTTCCGGGTCAAGACCGAGACAGTCCTCGTCGCAGAGTGGTTGGAACGGAAGTGACAACACCACCGCGTCTCGAACCAGCTGTTCACAATTCACGTGATTATCGTGAACAGAAAATTCAAGTTCCTCCGTAGGAGAATACGCGAAAAGTTCCTGAAATTCCACTTGGACCGGAACGGAGACGTTCTCGAGGCAGCGCACGCACTCCCCCGTGGCGGTTGCGTCGATGTCGGCGGAGACGAGAATCCCGTCGTGCAAGCCTTCCAGGCGCAGGTCAATACCGACCGTCTCGCCCTTGTCGACGTACGCAACGCCCTCTCCCCAGCGCTCGGCGAGGGTTTCGTCGAGGTGCACTTCGCGCTCTTCACCGATGCGGTGCGAAACGTCGAAAACGCTGACCGTGAATGGTGCTGTGGGGTGGTTTTTCACCCCTTCAGGTTACTCGCGATTTACGAGAAGTCGCCCGACGCGATGAAACGTGAGACGGCGGCAGGAACGTACGGTGAGACGTCCCCGCCCAGCGCCGCCACCTGTCGCACAAGCGACGACGAGACGTGGTTGTGAGCAGGGTCGGGAAGCAGGAACACCGTTTCGACACCGGCGAGGTCGCGGTTGACGATCGCCATCGGCGTTTCGTATGTGACGTCTACTTCGGAACGAATTCCCTTGACCAGAACGGTCGCGCCGACCTCTTGGCAGTAATCAACAAGCAACCCGACGCTCCAGTTGGTCACAACAACGCGGTCCGCAATCCCCTTTTCGCGCAGCGCCTCTTCGATCAGTTCAACGCGACGAGCAACGGGCAACATCGCGGTCTTGGCCGGGTTGTGGACGACAACAACGTGAACCTCATCGAAAATGTTTCGCGCGCGCTCGATGACATCGAGATGGCCCAGTGTGACGGGGTCGAACGAACCGGGCACGACGGCGAGCGTGGTCATGCCTCCAGCGTAACGGCGCGGCCGCGTCGCGTCACGCTTTGCCGAGGAACTCTCGTTCGCGCCTCGACAGTCGGCGGTCGACCGCGTCGCGCAGTGCGGGATGGTTCGCGAGTCTCGGGTCGGCGCTCACAATCGGCTCGGCGGCGTCGCGAGCGGCTTCGATGATCGGGCCGTCGATGGCGACACGCAACAGCGCGAGTCCGCTTCGACCACCCGACTGGCGTTCACCTAGAACATCGCCTTCGCGCCGAAGCTCGAGGTCCTTCTGCGCCAGCTCAAACCCGTCGAGCGTGGACGCAACGGCGTCGACGCGTTCGCGCGCGAGGGTGTTCGCCTCGGCATTGGTGACGAACAGCGCGAGACCGGGCAAACCGCCACGACCGACACGTCCTCGAAGTTGGTGTAGTTGACTGACGCCGAACCGGTCAGCATCCAGCACGATCATTGTCGACGCGTTGGGAACATCCACGCCGACCTCGATGACGGTGGTGGCGACGAGAACGTCAATTTCCCCCGCCGCGAAGGCGCGCATGGTCACGTCTTTCTCGTCACCGCTCATGCGGCCGTGAAGCGCTTCGATTCGCCTGCCCGGTAGCGCAGCGCGGGCGATTGGCAGGGTCTCCGTGACGGAGTGACGCGGGGTTGCGACGGGAGCGTCATCCAGCAGATCGGCTTCGCTGTCGTCGGTTGTCGCATCGATCGCCGAACACACGACGAACCCTTGACGGCCGAGGTCGAGCTCTTCACCCAGTCGGGTCCACACGCGCGGCCACCACCCAGGCTTGTCCGCGAGAGGAACTGCGTGCGATTCAATCGGGGCGCGGCCCGCGGGCATTGTGCGAATTGTTGAGATGTCGAGGTCGCCGAACACCGTCATCGCCACAGTACGCGGAATGGGCGTCGCCGTAAGGACCAGCGTGTGTGGCGACGTTCCCTTCTGGCGCAGAGTGTCGCGCTGTTCGACCCCGAATCGGTGCTGCTCGTCAATCACGACAAGAGCGAGGTCGTTGAACTGGACGCTGTCGGACAACAACGCGTGCGTTCCAATAACGAATCGTGCAGCACCGCTCGCGATGGCGAGGTTGGCGCGCTTCTTCTCAGCGGCTGGCAGGCTACCAACGAGCAGGATCGGGTTGAGGTCAGCGGCAAGGGCGCCGAGCGTCGCGGTGATTGACCGCGCGTGTTGTGTTGCCAAGACCTCTGTCGGTGCGATGAGCGCTGCTTGGCCGCCGTCCTCGATTGCGGTGAGCATCGCACGGATGGCGACGAGCGTCTTACCCGACCCGACCTCGCCCTGCACCAGTCGATTCATGGGGTGGGCTTGGGCCATGTCTTGATCGATTTCGGCGCCCACCGATTGTTGGTCGGCGGTCAGTTCGTAGGGCAACGACTCGTCGAACGCGGCACGCAGGGCGGCCGGGGTCCTTGGTACCGATGCCGCCGATTTCGCGCGGGCACGGTCGCGCAGCAACGCGGTCTGGACGAGGAACG
>JBEGTE010000031.1:0-7860 GCA_041179605.1 Actinomycetota bacterium
AAGTCCCGTGAAAGGACCTGGTCCGAGCCCCGCAACGACTCCGTCGATTGTTGAGCCAGACTCGGCGAGGACCTCGGCGAGCAGTCGACCGACAACCTCTGCGTGCGAACGCGTCTCTGTCACTGTCCGTTCAATGACGACGACGCCACCGTCAACGACCGCAACGCTGGTCCCCGTCGACGTGTCGATAACGAGCAGTTTCATCGCAACGACCGCCCAATCTCGTCGGCAAGTTCATTCCCGCGCGGCCCGTGTGCGTGGAGCGTGACCGTTCGTGTCTCGTCTTCGGACGACTGTGACCGGTCGATGACGATCTCGAGCCATTCGTCGACGATGGTGTCGAGCATTCCCGACCCCCACTCGACGACGGTGATGGAATTCTCCCAATCGAGGTCGAGGTCTTCGAGCTCTCCCGCGTTCGTCAAGCGATACGCGTCAACGTGCACAAGCGGCACACCGTCGGATCGGGGGTGGGTTCGGGCGATGACGAAGGTCGGGCTGGTGACCGTCCCGCGGACGTCCATCTCGGCTCCGAGTCCACGGGTGAACGTTGTCTTGCCCGCGCCGAGTTCACCCGTCAAACACACAACATCGCCCGCCCGCAGGTGACGAGCGACCGTCCTGCCCAGCACGCCCATCTCCTCTGCGGTGGCGACGGTGAACATCAGGCGGAAACTCTCGTGACGCGGTGGCCCAGTCGCGTGACGATTTCGTACCCAATCGTGTCCGCCCAGTCCGCCCATTCATCGGGGTGCGGTGTTCCGTCGATCGGGTCGCCCCACACCGACACGACATCGCCGACCGAAACGTTGGCGCCGGCGACGTTGACGATGAGTTGATCCATCGCGATTCTCCCGACGACGGGGAACCGCTCGCCGTTGATGGCGACGTGAGCACTACCGGTTGCCGCTCGTGGGATTCCGTCGGCATACCCGACCGGAATCAACGCGACGGTCGTCCCCTCGGTCGCGCGCCAAAGATGGTTGTACGAGACGCCGTCTCCCTCACGCAGTTTCTTCGCCGAGATGACGTTGGTCTCGAGTCGCATCGCGGGGCGAACGCCGGTGTTTCGCAAATGGTCCGCCGGGGCAAGACCATATGCGGCGATTCCGAAACGCACCATCGTGTGGCGCAGGGACGGGTGGTCCAGGGACGCAGCACTCGCGGCGAGGTGACGGAATTCGGGGTCAACCCCGTGTCCTCGCAACTCGGCGAGAGAGATCTCGAATTGTTCCGCCTGTGAAAGATCGGCTTCGCGACTGGTTCCCGAACAATGAGACATGAAGCCCTCGACTCGGATTCGACCGGCGTGGTGAAGTTCGGCGGCGCGCGTGAGGAAGTCGGATGCGTCATCACGGCCGACACCGTTTCGACCGAGTCCGGTGTCAATCTTGAGGTGAACCGCCGGACGGTCACACAGGGCAAGAGCGTCGAGGTGCGCGAGCGAAGATGCGCCGATGGTGATTCCCGCTTCGGTCGCCGCACGGAAGTCTTCGTCCGGCCCGTGCAGCCAGGCGAGCACGGGTGCGTCGACTCCCGCTGCGCGCAGTTCCAGCGCCTCGGTGATATCCGCGACACCAAGCCAATCGGCACCCCCTGCCAGCGCGGCGCGGGCAGCGGTGACGGCTCCGTGACCGTACCCGTTCGCTTTGACAACGACGAGGGTGTGGTTTGCTGGCGCGAGGCCGCGAAGCAACTCGACGTTCGCCGAAATTCGGTCCGCGTCGATGACCGCCCGGCGAAGCGGCGCGCTCATCGCGACTCCGCAATCACACTGGCGACGGCCATCCCACCGTCGTGACTGAGGGAAAGGTGCAGGGTGATGCCTGCGTGGTTGAGGGCGGTGGCGATGTCGCCGGTCAGAACGAACTCGGGTCGCCCGTCACCGCGCGGAACCTCGACATCGACGAATCGAAAGTCACTGCTACCGCCGAGAGCCTTGATGAGCGCTTCTTTCGCGGCAAAACGTGCTGCCATCGATTCGAGCGGCATCGACTGCTCGGCGGGAGTCAAGAGACGGTCGCGCAGTGCCGGGGTGCGCTCCAACTTCTCGCCGAAGCGCGCAACGTCAACGATGTCGATGCCGTGTCCGACGATCGCCATGGTTACTCGACCGTGACGGACTTGGCGAGGTTGCGCGGCTGGTCGACGTCAAGCCCCTTCGCCGCCGCGAGTTCCATCGAGAAGATGTGCAACGGAACGACGGCGAGGATGGGCTCAATGAACGAGGACGCGAGCGGAATCGGGATGACCTCGTCCGCGAACGGCAGAACCGCCGCGTCGCCCTGCTCGGCGATGGCGATGACGCGGGCACCGCGAGCACGAATCTCCTGAATGTTGGACACGACCTTCGGGTGAAGAGAATTCGGATCACGGGGGCTCGGCACGATGACAAACACGACCTGGCCCGGCTCGATGAGTGCGATGGGTCCGTGCTTGAGCTCACCGGCAGCAAAGCCCTCTGCGTGAATGTATGCGAGTTCCTTGAGCTTGAGCGCGCCTTCGAGTGCGATGGGGAATCCGACGTGACGGCCGAGCAGCAGAATCGCCTGAGTGTCCGCCATCCACTTCGCCATCGTCTTGATGCGGTCGCTCTGTTGCAAAACGGTCTCGATGAGAGTCGGGGTTGCTTCGAGGTCGCGCACGACGGTTGCGAGCGACGCGGGGTCGACCTTTCCGTTGGCCTGACCGATGGCAAGACCGAGCAGGTACAGCGCGGTGACCTGGGCAACGAACGCTTTTGTCGATGCGACGGCGACCTCGGGTCCCGCGTGGGTGTAGATGACGTCGTCACTCTCGCGCGGAATCGTCGCACCCTGGGTGTTGCAAATCGACAACGTGCGCGCGCCGATCTCGCGGGCGTATTTGACCGCCATGAGCGTGTCCATCGTCTCGCCCGACTGCGACACAGACACGACAAGCGTGTTCGGTCCCAGCACCGGCTCGCGGTATCGGAATTCGTGGCTCAGTTCCACGTCGACAGGGATTCGCGCCCACTGCTCGATCGCGTACTTTCCGACGAGGCCCGAATACGCGGCGGTCCCACAGCCCAAAACGATGATGCGTTCAATCCCGGCGAGGGCCTTCGCGTCGAAACCGTCGATGTGAACGACGCCATCCTTGATGCGACCGCGAATCGTGTCAGCGACGGCCTGTGGCTCTTCGCTGATCTCCTTCGCCATAAACGACGGCCAGCCACCCTTGGTCGCTGCCGACGCATCCCACGTAACCTCGAACGGTTCCGGCTCAACAGGGTTGCCGTCGAAGTCGATGACCGAGACGTTCTCGCGGGTGATGGTGACGATCTGGTCCTGACCAATTGCGAGGGCGTTGCGCGTGAACTCGATGAACGCGGCGACATCGCTGCCGAGGAAGTTTTCGCCTTCACCCAAACCGATGACGAGCGGAGAGTTGCGGCGAGCGCCGACGACGACGTCCGGTTCGTCCTGGTGCACGACAAGAAGGGTGAATGCGCCGTCCAGTCGGTTGACGACGGCGCGAAGTGCCTCGGTCAGGTTGTTGGTCTGGTGGTACGCGCGGGCAACGAGGTGTGCTGCGACCTCGGAGTCGGTTTCACTGGTGAACTCGACGCCCTCGGCGACGAGTTCCGCTTTGAGTTCGGAGAAGTTTTCGATGATCCCGTTGTGAATGAGGGCGAGCTTGCCGCCGTCCGCGATGTGCGGGTGCGCGTTGACGTCGTTGGGGGCGCCGTGCGTCGCCCAACGCGTGTGCCCGATTCCGGTGTGACCGTCGTGCATGGGGTTGGCGACGAGCTCGTCGCGCAGTTCTTGCAACTTTCCGGCACGTTTGCGGGATTCGAGTTCGTCCGAGATGATGGCGATTCCCGCCGAGTCGTAGCCTCGGTATTCGAGTCGGCCGAGTCCTCCGAGAAGAACGGCCTCCGAGCCGCGAGGCCCAACGTATCCAACGATTCCGCACATGCCTTACAGTCTAGGCGAGCACCTCGCTCGGGTATCGTTGATGCGATGTCGGACAGTCATGACCACATACTGACCCCGTTCCACGAGATTCCTCGCGAGCGATGGGCTGATTTGGCGTCGTCGTTGGGCAATCCCCTGACCGAGGGCGAAGTTGAGCGGCTGCGCGGACTCGGTGACGCACTCGACCTGGCCGAAGTTGACTCGATCTATATCCCGCTGACGCGCCTGCTCTCGCTGTACGCAAAGGCTGCGCGCGAAACACACGCGGTGACCTCGGACTTCCTCGGTTTGTCGAACACCCACACTCCGTTCGTCATCGGAGTCGCCGGTTCGGTGGCTGTCGGGAAATCGACGGTGTCACGGTTGTTGCGCGAGTTACTGTCGCGTGACCCGGAAACCCCGAACATCGCGCTCGTCACAACGGACGGGTTCTTGTACCCGAACGACGAGTTGCAGCGTCGTGGGATCGCGCACCGCAAGGGATTCCCCGAGTCGTACGACCGCCGCGCGCTCATCGAATTCGTCACGCAGATCAAGTCAGGCGCGGCCGAGGTCAGCGCCCCCGTCTATTCACACCTCTCGTACGACATCGTTCCGGACGACACGATTGTTGTCACCCGCCCCGACATCCTCATCATCGAGGGGCTCAACGTCCTTCAGCCGCCCACGGTCGGTCAGGATTTGGCGCTTTCCGACCTGTTCGATTTCGGAATCTACGTCGATGCCGACACCGAACACATCAAGAACTGGTATGTCGACCGGTTCCTGCAACTCAAGGCGGGCGCCTTTGCGCGTGCCGACTCGTATTTCCACCGATATGCCGGGCTGTCCGATGCAGAAGCGGCCGAGGTGGCGCTCGGATTCTGGACGAGCGTCAATGAGCCCAACCTCGTCGAAAACATCGCCCCCACGCGTGCACGCGCGACGCTGGTGCTTCGCAAAGAACGCGATCACACCGTGTCGACGGTGTCGCTCCGCAAAATCTAGAGACCGAGTCGTTCCGTCACGAGCGCTGCGATGCGGTGTGCGACTTCGTCCGCGCGCTCCTGCGTCGCAGCCTCGACCATCACGCGAACCAACGGTTCGGTACCCGAAGGCCGAAGCAGAATTCGACCGGTGTCACCCAGTTCGGCCTCAATTTCGGCGACCAATGCCGCAATCGGTTCGTCGTTGGCGAGTCCCTTGTGGTCGACTCCCTTGACGTTGACCAGAGTCTGCGGAAGAGCAGTCATGACCGTGGCGAGCTCGGCGAGCGACTTACCGCTTCGCGCCATCTCGGCGGCGATCTGGAGTCCGGTCAACAGGCCGTCACCCGTCGTCGAGTGGTCACGGAAGATGATGTGCCCGGACTGTTCGCCGCCCAGGTTGAATCCGGTCGACTGCATTTCGTCGAGCACGTAACGGTCGCCGACTGCTGTGCGCGCGAGCGCGATTCCGTTCGCCTCCATCGCCAGTTCCAGACCGAGGTTGCTCATGACTGTTGCGACAAGAGTGTTGTGCGCGAGTAAGCCGCGCGTTTTGAGCGACACCGCAATAATCGCCATGAGGTGATCGCCGTCGATGATGGTTCCGGTCGCATCGACGGCCAGGCAACGGTCGGCGTCTCCGTCGTGTGCGATGCCGAGGTCGGCGCCGGTTTCCAGAACGGTCTGTTGCAAAAGCGCAAGATCGGTCGACCCGCACCCCTCGTTGATGTTCAATCCGTCGGGGTCGCTGCCGATGACCGTGATTCGCGCACCAGCGTCTTTGAACGCGCGCGGTGAGATTCCCGCCGCCGCACCGTTTGCGCAGTCGATGACGACGTGAAGTCCTTCGAGGGAGACATCGAGAGTGGCCAGGAGGTGCAGGATGTAACGGTCCTCTGCGTCGGCGAAACGACGGATGCGGCCGACGCCACCACCCGTCGGCAGAAGTCGGGGGCCTTCAAGAGCCTTCTCGATTCGGTCCTCGACCTCGTCGGGAAGTTTGGTGCCACCGAAAGAGAAGAACTTGATGCCGTTGTCCGGCGCCTTGTTGTGCGACGCCGAAATCATCACGCCAAAGTCGGCATGAATGTCCCCGACGAGGAACGCGGCAGCGGGGGTAGGCAAAACTCCGGCATCGAGCACGTCGATACCGGAGCTTGCAAGTCCCGCCGACACGGCGGCGGTGAGGAACTCACCAGAGATTCGCGGGTCGCGGGCAACGATCGCACGCGGCTTGCGACCTTCGGCGCGAACCTCGTCCGCGTGGCGCCCTTGGGTAAGCACCTGTGACGCCGCTTGAGCGAGGTGCAACGCGAGGTCGGCCGTGAGCTCGGCATTTGCCAGCCCACGGACGCCATCGGTCCCAAAGAGACGCGACATCGCGGTGAAGCCGATTAACGCTTCGAGTACTGAGGAGCCTTGCGGGCCTTCTTGAGACCAGCCTTCTTGCGCTCCTTGATACGTGCGTCGCGCGAGAGGAATCCGGCCTTCTTGAGAGCAGGGCGGTTGTTCTCAGCGTCGATTTCGTTCAGTGCGCGTGCGATTCCGAGGCGGAGAGCACCGGCCTGGCCCGAGGGGCCACCACCCGAGATGCGCGCGATGACGTCGTACGACGAACCGAGCTCGAGGATGGCGAAAGGAGCCTTGATGAGCTGCTGGTGCAACTTGTTGGGGAAGTAGTCCTCGATCGCACGACCGTTGACGGTCACCGCACCGGTTCCGGGAACGAGACGGACGCGAGCGATTGCTTCCTTACGACGACCGACGGCTGCGCCGGCGACCGAGAGCGAAAGCTTGGAAGCCTTGTTGGTTTCTGAAACTGTAGCCATTGTTCTAATCCTCTATCCGGCGCTTACTGCGCGACCTGGTCGAATACGTAGGGCTTGGGCTGCTGGGCCACGTGAGGGTGCTCGGCACCCGCGTAGACCTTGAGCTTGCGGAACTGGTCGGCTCCGAGCGAGTTCTTGGGGAGCATGCCACGGATGGCCTTCTCGACAGCCTTGACAGGGTTCTTCTCGAGAAGCTCCGAGTACGCAACGGCCTTGAGTCCGCCCGGGTAACCCGAGTGGCGGTATGCCATCTTCTGCGACAGCTTGGAGCCGGTGAGGGCAACCTTGCCGGCGTTGACGATGATGACGAAGTCACCCATGTCCATGTGCTGGGCAAAGGTGGGCTTGTGCTTTCCGCGGAGGAGAACAGCGGCGTGGCTCGCGAGACGGCCGAGGATGATGTCCTCGGCGTCAATGATGATCCACTCGCGCTGAATGTCAGCGGGCTTGGGTGAGAATGTACGCGTCACGGTAGTAGCGCTTTCGGTTCGAGTTGTTCGTGAATCCCGCTCCGGTGAGGCTTTCTACGGAAAGACTCGGTGGAGGGCTCAACCAGGCACCCGGTCGGGCACCAAGGTTCAAGAGTACAAGACTTGCGCGCGCTGGTCAAACCGGGTCGCGCTTGTCCCGCGTCTGTTCCGCACGTGCGGCGAGTTCGGCGTCCGCCGGATATCCCACCTCGGCGAGGGTCAGCCCCTGCGGCGGAAGAACGACGAACGCCGACGTGCGCAGTCGCTGGTCACGAAGAGTCAGCGCGTCCGACGGCGCCAACCGCCCGCGACCGACGGCGACACACATTCCGACAAGGTTGCGCACCATGTTGTGGCAAAACGCGTCCGCCTGAATCGTGGCGACGAGGACGCCGTGCTCGTCACGGACCCACCGAAACGTCTGAAGTTCGCGAACACTCGTCGCGCCTTCGCGCGGCTTACAGAACGTCGTCCAGTCGTGCAGACCCACAATCGATTCGGCGGCGGTGTTCATCGCCTCGATGTCGAGCGGCCCGTCCACCCAGTGAGTGAATCGACGAGTTCGCGGATCGCGATCGGACAGTGCGTCAGCGATGCGATATTCGTAGCGGCGGAAAATCGGCGAGAATCGCGCGTCAAACCCTTCGGGTGCAAC
>JBEGTE010000032.1:0-7855 GCA_041179605.1 Actinomycetota bacterium
ACGAAGATTCCACCGTGGGGAGCGCGCAGTTCGTTTCCGAAGACGGCGACGAGTGCACCGGTAACAGCCGAACCAGCCATGATCGAGGGGATCACGCGGATCGGGTCTGCAGCGGCGAACGGAATCGCACCTTCAGAGATGAACGAAGCACCGAGCAGCCAGGCAGCCTTGCCGTTTTCGCGCTCGCTGTCAGTGAACAGCGACTTGCGAAGAACGGTAGCGAGTGCCATACCGAGCGGCGGGACCATACCGGCAGCCATGACGATTGCCATGACCTTGAATTCCGGAGCGGTTGCAGCAGCGCCAGCCGTCGCGAGGCCGGTAACACCGAAGGTGTAAGCAACCTTGTTGACGGGGCCACCCATGTCGAAGGCCATCATCAGACCGATGATGATTCCGAGCAGAACGAGCTGGGTCGTTCCGATGCCTGCGAGCCACGCGGTGAGGCCGGTCATCAGGGCGCCGATGGGGCCCTTGAAGACGAAGACCATCGCAAGGCCGGCAACGATCGACGCAATGAGCGGGATCGCAACAACGGGCATGAGGGGCTTGATCCAGTTCGGGACCGGCCAGCGGCTGATCCAGAGTGCGACGATACCTGCAACGAAACCACCGAGGATGGCGCCGAGGAATCCGGTGCCCGTTCCGAGGGGGTTGCCGTCGACACCGGTTGCGAGCGCACCGGCAACGAAGCCGGGAGCAAGACCGGGGCGGTCAGCGATTGCATAAGCGATGTAACCTGCGAGGACCGGAACGAAGAACGCGAATGCGGCCTTTCCGAGCCAGAAGATTACGAACGCCCAGGTTCCGATGTTGCCGACGTTGAGGTTCAGCGAACCGTCCTCGTTTGCGACACCCATCTTTGCTGCGTCGTACGCGTGAATACCGTCAGTTCCGAACCCGGCAGCACCGAGAAGGAATCCGAGGGCAATCAGGATTCCACCCGCGGCAACGAACGGAATCATGTAGGAAACACCGGTCATCAGCCACTGGCGGACGCGTGCTCCTGTTGAAGTGCTAGTCAATTTAGGCCTCCTAAAAGCTCCATTGCTAGTTGTGGACCTTGACCCGCAGGGTGCGGGGCAAGCTTTGGATCAGTGACCCCCGCCGAAAAGGCCGCCGAAGAGGCCCTTCTTCTTGGGTTCACCGTCGGACGACTCCGCAGCCGCTTTCGCGGGAGCGGGGTCGCCAACCTTTGCGGCAGTGCCGTCGTTGATTTGAGCAATGAGCTGCTCGACGAGTGCGGGAGCGCCGTTGATCGCCTTGGCAACGCCAACCTGGAGGTAGGGCTTGCCGGCGAAACGGTCACGGCCGTTCACCTCGAGGTCGACGGCGAAGATGACGCCGTCCGCCGCGTCGATGACGTCCTGCTTGAACGGGTTGGACCCGGCCGAGCCTTGCGTTTCGACGAGAACTTCGTGCCCCAGCTTCTTGCCAGCCTGCTCGAGAGCTTCGGCAGCCATGTAGGTGTGGGCGATTCCTGTGATGCAGGACGTTACGCAGACGAATTTCACTGCTGGACCTCCTTGGTCATGGTGTCGGCGATGAACGCCGGATCGGTTGCGGTGCGGAGTGCATCGCGGAACTCGTCGCGCATGACCCGGCGGGCGATGGCGGCGAGAATCTGCAGGTGGCTGTCATCGGCTCCGGTCGGTGCTGCGATGAGGAAGATGAGGTGAGCCGGTCCGTCGGGTGCCCCGAACGGGATACCGGCGGCGCTGGTGGCCACGGCAACTGACGGCGCGGTCACGCATTCGCTGCGTGCGTGAGGGATTCCGATTCCCCCTTGGATTCCGGTCGCCATGACCTCTTCGCGCTTCGCGACGTCCGCGAGGTACGAGTCGATGTCGGTGACGCGTCCTTCGGCGACGAGGCGTTCCGCGAGTTCACGGATGACCTCTGCCTTGGTGGTGGCCTGCGTGTCGATGGAGACAAGCGCGGGTGTCGTGACCGGTGTGCTCATGCTGTCAACTCCTTGATATGTGTTTGAACAGGTGGGTTGTCAATCACACTCACCCGCGCAACGTCAATGTCGTTTGGGCCCGGAACCGTTGTCGCAGGTAGGGTAACAGCCGCGGAGCCCCACGCGACGGCAGTTGCGAGCGCGGCGTGGTGGATTGAGGGGAAATCGCCCTTCGAAGACACCGACAGGTAGCCGGCGAGGGCCGAGTCACCGGCGCCAACAGTGCTGTCGACGGTGACGGGCGGGTGACCGGCCCACACGACCGATTCGGGGGTGACGAGTAAAGCGCCGTTCTCGCCAAGACTGATGAGGCATTCGCCGTTCGGAAGAGCGGATCGAGCCGCGTCGACAACGTCGCCGACGGTGTGAAGTTCTCGTCCAACGAGTTCGCTGAGTTCTTCGAGGTTCGGCTTGATGAGATCGGGAGTGCCAACGCTCGTGATGCGCGCCAGCGTCGCGCCCGAAGTATCGACCGCGAATCGCACGTTCTTTGCCGCGGCGCGGTTCCCCAGCTCAACGAGGAAATCGGCATCGACCCCGCGCGGCAAGCTGCCGGCGGCGACGAGCCAGGCAGGGTGATCGTCGAGGCGCCATTCAACCTTTTCCAGAAGTGCGTCAACTTCGGCGGGCGTGAGCACCGGGCCGGGCTCATTGATCTTTGTCGTCTGACCACTGCCGTCAACAATGGTGTAGTTGTTGCGCACTTCGCCGAGCATGGGGGTGGTGAAGGTCTCGACTCCCGCCTCCGCCAATGCACGAACGATCCACGAGCCATTCACCGCGTCCGCCGGAAACACGGCGATCGTTTGCTGCTTGTTTTTTGATAGGGCACGGGCAACGTTGATTCCCTTGCCGGCGGGGTCACGGTGTTTGTCAGTCGTCCGATTCACCTCACCGATTTCGAGGCGGTCTACTTCGAGCGTCACGTCAATCGCGGGGTTCGGGGTCACGGTGATAATCACGCGCACACCACCTCGATCCCCAGCAACTCAAGTTCAGCGGCCGCTTCGTCGTCGATTCCCGTGTCAGTGATGACGGTGTCGACCGAGAACATCGGGGCAACCAGAGCGAAGTCTTCGCGACCGAATTTCGTGTGGTCAGCAAGTGCAATGACGCGACGGCCCTTTTCAACGAACGCGCTCTTCACGCGGGCTTCGTCGACGTCGGGGGTGGTCAGTCCGCGCTCGGCGGTGATCCCGTTCGCACCGATGAACGCAATGTCAACCGACACGTGCGCGAGTGCATCCCACGCCCACGGTCCAACGGCCGCGAGCGTGTTTTCGCGAACGTGACCACCGAGGACGTGCAGTGTGATGCCGGGCTTGCCCGCCAAATGGGCGGCGATGGGCATCGAGTTTGTGACGACAGTCAGGTTGAGGTTCGACGGAAGAATCTGCGCAAGACGCATCGTCGTGGTTCCCGAGTCGAGGATGATCGACGAATCCTTGGTGATCTCTTTGAGTGCTGCCTGAGCGATTGCTTCTTTCTCGGCAACCGACTCGTTGTCGCGCTGGTCGACCGTCGGCTCGAGCGTGGTTCGTTCGATCGGGACGGCACCGCCGTGTGCGCGAAGCAGAAGTCCGCGACGTTCAAGAGAAGTCAAGTCACGTCGGATGGTTTCCGGAGTCACGTCAAGGTCACGAGCGAGGGTCCTGACCTCGACTCGTCCGGCGACTCGAGCTGCCTCGAGAATCGCGCGGTGACGCTCCGGTGCGTACATCAACCATCCTTGGTGAAATGTTTGTTTATCTTTGTTTACTCCCATTTATGTCCGAACGCAACACCTTTTTCGGTCGCGCGTGTCGCTTTTTCCTCTCGCCAATCACGTTTTTGGTAACCGGACGCGCGGCTATTTCCGATTTGAGTAACGAAACAGGTGAAAAGGGTAAATATCGTCGGAACCGATGATTTGGTTACCGAAAACGCGAGATCGGAGGCGTTCTGTTTCCGAAAACGAAAAAGGGGACCGAAGCCCCCTGTTTCGTGAACGCGAATCTCTAGTGGCCCACGCCGCGAATCTCTAGTGGCGGACGCCGCGGATTGCGGCGGCCTTCACTTCCGAAATCGCCTTGGTGACCTCGATACCGCGGGGGCACGCCTCCGAGCAGTTGAAGGTCGTGCGGCAGCGCCACACGCCTTCCTTCGAGTTGAGGATGTCGAGGCGAACCTGGGCTTCCTCGTCACGCGAGTCAAAGATGAATCGGTGAGCCGCAACAATGGCGGCGGGGCCGAAGTATTGACCGTCGGTCCAGAAAACCGGGCACGACGTGGTGCACGCTGCGCAGAGGATGCACTTCGTGGTGTCATCGAAACGCTCACGCTGTTCAGCCGACTGCAGGTGTTCCTTCTCGGGCTTTGACGACGTCTGGAGGAACGGCTGCACCTCGCGGTATGCGGCGAAGAACGGCTCCATGTCGACGATGAGGTCTTTTTCAAGAGGAAGGCCCTTGATCGCCTCGACGTACACCGGCTTGGAGATGTCGAGATCCTTGATGAGGGTCTTGCACGCGAGACGGTTGCGACCGTTGATGCGCATAGCGTCGGAACCGCAGATCCCGTGTGCGCAGGAACGTCGGAAGGACAGCGAACCGTCCTGATCCCACTTGATCTTGTGCAATCCGTCAAGGACTCGGTCGGTCGAGTACATCTCGACGTCGAAGTCCTGCCAATACGGTTCAGCGTCCGTCTCCGGGTTGAATCGGCGCACGATGAACGTGACGGTGAAGGACTGAACTACGCCCAGCTCGCTCATTAGTACTTCCTCTCCATCGGCGGGTAGTTGGTGATGACGACGGGCTTCCAGTCGAGTTTGATGGAGTCGCCCTTCTTGTATGCCATCGTGTGCTGCATGAATTTTTTGTCGTTGCGGTCCGGGAAGTCGTCACGCATGTGACCGCCGCGACTTTCCTTGCGGTTGCGCGCAGAGACGACCACAACTTCGGCGAGGTCGAGCAGGAACCCGAGTTCAATCGCCTCGAGCAGGTCAGTGTTGAATCGCTGACCGCGGTCGTGGATGCCAATCTTCGTGTAGCGCTTACGGAGGTCCTTGATGACCTTCTCGGCGTGACCGAGCGACTCTTCGGTGCGGAACACTTGGGCGTTACGGTCCATCTCCGCCTGAAGTTCCTTGCGGATTGCGGCGACCGATTCGGTTCCCTTTGCGGTACGAGCTGACTCGACGAGGTCGGTGACAAACTTCTCTGCAGACTTCGGAAGTTCGGGACGCTTCGCCTTGTTCGCGTATTCGGCTGCATTGCGGCCGGCGCGCTTTCCGAAGACGTTGATGTCGAGAAGCGAGTTGGTTCCCAGTCGGTTCGAGCCGTGCACCGAAACGCACGCGCATTCGCCGGCTGCATACAGCCCCGGGATTACTGTCGTGTTGTCGAGCAGGACTTCTGCGGCGACGTTCGTCGGGATGCCACCCATCGCGTAGTGCGCGGTGGGCATGACGGGGACGGGCTCGACAACCGGGTCGACACCGAGGTAGGTGCGCGCGAACTCGGTGATGTCGGGAAGCTTTGTCTCGAGAACTTCGGCGCCCAGGTGTGTGCAGTCGAGAAGGACGTAGTCCTTATTCGGGCCGGCGCCGCGTCCCTCGGCAACTTCCTGAACCATGCAGCGCGAGATGATGTCACGCGGAGCGAGGTCCTTGATGGTCGGGGCGTAGCGCTCCATGAAACGCTCGCCGCTCGCGTTGCGAAGGATTGCACCTTCACCGCGGGCTCCCTCGGTGAGAAGAATTCCGAGACCAGCGAGTCCGGTCGGGTGGAACTGGAAGAACTCCATGTCTTCGAGCGGGATACCCTTGCGCCACGCGATGCCGACACCGTCTCCGGTGAGGGTGTGTGCGTTCGAGGTGGTCTTGAACATCTTGCCGAATCCACCGGTGGCAAAGACGACCGAGGTGGCGTTGAACACGTGGATGTCACCGGTTGCGAGTTCGTAGGCGACGACACCGCTGGCGGTCGAGACACCCTTGACGTCGGTGAGAAGGAGATCGAGGACGTAGAACTCGTTGTAGAACTCGACGCCAAGCTTGACGCAGTTTTGGAACAGCGTCTGCAGGATCATGTGGCCGGTGCGGTCGGCGGCGTAACACGCACGGCGAACCGGTGCCTTGCCGTGGTCGCGGGTGTGCCCACCGAAACGTCGCTGGTCAATCTTTCCGTCCGGGGTGCGGTTGAACGGCAGTCCCATGTTCTCGAGGTCGAGAACCGCGTCGATGGCTTCCTTCGCGAGGATTTCGGCGGCGTCCTGGTCAACGAGGTAGTCGCCACCCTTGACGGTGTCGAAGGTGTGCCACTCCCACGAGTCCTCTTCGACGTTGGCGAGGGCCGCGGCCATTCCGCCCTGCGCCGCACCGGTGTGCGAACGCGTGGGGTACAACTTCGAGATGACCGCCGTCTTGGCGTTCGGCGCCGATTCGATGGCGGCGCGCATTCCTGCGCCTCCCGCGCCAACGATGACAACGTCGTACTCGTGGTGGTGAACCGTGGTCACGAACTACTCCTTATATATGTTTACGACGCCGAGCAGAACGACGGCAGCAAATCGGCGGGCGACCCGGCGGGGCACGGGTCGAGAGTGAAGATGACGAGTGTTCCGAGCACGATGAGGAGCGCGGTGGAAATTCCGAGCCCGCCCAGCAGCACGCGCTTGAGCACGGGGCGATACACGTAGTCTTCGATGACGACGCGCATACCGTTCGTGCCGTGAATGAGCGCGAGCCACAGGAGGGTCACGTCAAACCACTGCCACATCGGGTCGGCGAGTTTGCCGGCGACGAAGGCGAAGTCGATGGAATGAACCCCGCCGTCTTGGAGGACGTTGACGATGAGGTGGGTGAAGATCAACGCGACGAGGATGAATCCCGAGACGCGCATGAAAATCCAGCCGAGTCGTTCCAGCTTCAGGCGGCTCATTCGGCACCTCCCGTGAAGACGTTGATGAGGTGACGGGGAAGGAATCCGGCCATGAGGATTGCCCACACGACGAGAACGATGTAGAACATCTTTTTCTGGTGGCGAGTTCCCCAGCTCGTCGCGTCGACGAGGATGATGCGGAGTCCGTTGAGGGCGTGGAAGACGATTGCGCCGACCAGTCCCGCTTCACCGATTCCCATGATGGGTGTCTTGTATGCGCCGAGGACACCGTTGTACACCTCGGGGCTGATGCGCAGAGTCGCGGTGTCGAGGACGTGCACCAGGAGGAAGAAGTAGATGGCGATGCCGGTGATGCGGTGAAGCACCCACGACCACATGCCTTCATGTCCTCGGTAGAGAGTTCCTGCGACAACAGTTCGCGATTCACGAGTGACGGTTTCGCCCACTCGGTCCTCCTTCATTGACCACTTTGGGTTCAGTCTAGTCCCCTCGCGTAGGCTGTTTGACATGACCAACCTGGCCACTCCCGACTTCTTCGCCGTCATCCCGGCGGGCGGAGTTGGCTCGCGCTTGTGGCCGTTGTCTCGCGCGGACGAACCGAAGTTTCTGCACGACCTCGCGGGGACCGGACACTCGTTGCTCGTCGATACCTGGAATCGACTCGAGCCGATTGCGGGAGAAAACATCGTCGTTGTGTGCGGCGTCGCCCACAAAAAGACGGTGAGGCGTGAGCTTCCCGAACTCGACAAGGAGAACCTTGTCCTCGAACCCAGCCCCAAAGATTCGACCGCGGCGATTGCACTCGCTGCCGCAATCATCGCAAAACGGAACCCTGACGCGATCATCGGGTCGTTCGCAGCGGACCATGTCATCACTGATGAGCGACGTTTCGCGAAGGCCGTTCGCGAGGCAATCGCGACCGCACGCGACGGGTTCATCGTCACGATTGGCATTCGACCGACCGAACCGTCGACTGCGTTCGGGTACATCGAGATTGGCGAGGCGCTCG